>NZ_LPWD01000458.1 GCF_001723295.1 Methyloceanibacter marginalis | reverse complement strand
GAGAAGAGCACGGCGGGGAGAAGCGATAGCTTTGCTTGCGCGTATAGTCCGGCTTCTTCCGCGCGCCGTAGTGCAGCGCCTTCTTCTTTCTCATGAGGCGCCTCGGAAGAGCGTGTTGCGCGCGAGACCGACGCGGCCGTGGACGAACCCACAGCAGACCGTAAAGCACGATCGGGAACAAGGCGATCGAGGCGACCGCGCCAAACGCGATGGGCCACCAGTCGATCCAGCGGAAATAATAGAGCGAAGCGAGCAGCCAACCGAAGACGCCGAGCAGGCTCACCAGCACGGTCCAGATGAGCCAGTGAATGCCGACATCCTGGCTTTCCTTGAGCGTGCCGGCGCGGCGTCCCACCGTCGCCGCGATCAAGCACATCAAGGCCCAATAGCCCAGCGGACCGCCGCTCATAAGGTCGGCGAGAAGCCCGAGACCCACGGCGCCGGCGGGATGGAGCGCGCTGCCGGGAATGGCGCGCCAGCAGAACACCATCATCACCACGACCAGCGGCAGAATGAATGTCGCATCGGCCGGCAACCCCCACGGGACCGCGGTGGCAACCACCGCAAACAAGACAGATAAGGCCGGGAGGAGGTTGGTCATCGCTCTGCTTGCGCTTGCTCCCCGGTTGGCGGCGGGACCACGGCCATGGGCAGACCGGCACTTGCCGTCGCCGTTTTTTGCGCGGCGACTGGCGCCGCGGACAAGGCGCCGATGCCATCCGACGCTTCGGGTGGATCGGCGCGGGTCAAGGCCGGTGCGTCGAAGAACAGAACGCTGACGGCATCGAGCGAATTCAGCTCCGCGTAGGGCCGGACCTTGTAGGCGCCGGGAGAGCCCGCAACGACGCCGACCCGCAAGCCCCGTGGCAGAACACCGTCGCTGCCGGAGGTGTAAACCTCATCATCCGGGTAGAGCGTGGCCCCTCCGGGAGAAAATCGAGCTGAAGCTCGGCGCTGTTGTCGCCCGAGGCCAGACCGCGCACGCCGGCCGGGCCGACGAGGACGGGAATGCGGCTATTGAGATCGTTCAGAAGGAGCACGCGGGCCACGGAATGACCGGCGTCGACGGTGCGGCCCACAAGGCCATCGCCGTTGATCACGGCATAGCCGATACGCAAGCCGTCCCGGCGGCGAGATTAATCAGGGCGCTACGGACAAAGGGGCCGCGCGCATCGGCGATGACCCGCCCCGTGGCATAGACAAGAGCCGGCTCTTCGACAGCGTTCAACAGCGAGCGAAGATGGGCCACTTTCCGCTCCAGCAACTTGGTACGCCACTCCCACTGCTTGAGCTCTTCGTTCTCTTTCTTCAGGCGGTCGACCTCGTCGAAGGCGGCCATGTAAAGCTCCGCCCCGTTCCAGGGCACGGCGCGCCTCGATGGCGGGGACGGACGCGAGCTCGAGCATCGGCGCGGAGAGATCGACCAAACCGTTGCGGGCCTCGTTGATGGCCCCATGTCCGATGCGGCTCAGGACGAGCAGAACAGCGCAAAGGAAGTAGAGTCCGAAACTGAGGAGCTCAACCGGAGCAGTCCAGGAAGGCCGGTGCCGTCGAAACAGCGGTGCAGCGCGCTCGCGCATTTTCGTTCACTCAAAGAGAACGCCAGATGGCGTTCTGCCCCCTCTTCGTTTGAGCCCGCTCGAACGCGCGCCCCCTCCCCGCCCCGATTAGGGCTTGATCAATAGATCGGCGACATCGTCCAGATTTTCCAGGGCCATCCCTGTTCCCCGGACCACGCAGCGCAGCGGATCTTCGGCGATCTTGAATTTCACTCCGGTCTCCTGCTGGAGCCTCACGTCGAGTTTCTCGAGAAGCGCGCCGCCGCCCGTGAGATAGATGCCGGCATCGCAAATATCGGCCGTCAGTTCGGGGGGCACGTCCGCAAGCGCCTGACGGATGCCGCCAACGATCTGTTGGATCGGCAAGGTCAGCGCGTCGGCGATCTCGTGCGGCCCGAGCGTGATCTCCGTAGGGAAGCCGCGCTGCATGTCGCGGCCCTTGAGCGTGATGGAAACATGGGTGCCATTGGCCTTGGCGACGGCGGAACCGGCCTCTTTCTTTATGGCTTCGGCATTGGTCGCGCCGATCAGTAGGTGATGCTTGAAGCGCGCGTAGTTGACGATCGCCTCGTCCATGGAATTGCCGGCGGTGCGGATGGAGCGCGAATAGATGACGCTGCCCATGGACATCACGGCGATGTCCGTGGTGCCGCCGCCGATATCGACCACCATGGAGCCCCGCGGTTCCTTGAAGGGCAGGCCCGCGCCGATCGCCGCGGCCACCGGCTCCTCGATCAGATAGACCCGCCGCGCGCCCGCGGACAGTCCGGCCTCGTGCACCGCGCGCCGCTCGACCGACGTCGCGCTGGCCGGCACGCAAATCATCACGCGCGGGCTGCCGAACAGGCGCCGCTTGTTCACCCGGCGGATGAAATACTTGATCATCTCTTCAGCCGCGTTGAAATCCGCGATCACGCCATCGCGCAGCGGCTGAACTGTTTCGATCTTGCTCGGGGTTCTCCCCAGCATCGTTTTGGCCTCATGGCCAGCGGCAATCACCTTCTGGTCATCGCCGCGCCGCTCAATGGCCACCACGGACGGTTCGTCGAGAACTATACCTCTCCCCGGCACATACACGACCGTGTTTGCCGTACCGAGGTCGATGGCCATGTCTGCCGAGACAGAGCCCCAGACCCGCGAGAACATGCACCCGCCCCATCGGCTCACCGCATCCCGGGAGCCCAAAACGCTACTGACACTTGCGCCCGGCAGAAAATAAGGCCGTTCAAGGAGTTCGGGCTTCACCGAGCGCGAAGCTATGTTGCGTCAAATCGATCTCACGAGCAATGCGTGATACGTTCGATTTGAAAAAACTCTTCACTTGACGCGTTCATCGAGCGCGCGCGGCGCGCGCAGCCCTCCGGAGGGGGACGTGCGCCGAGCCGCTTGCCGCATGAGCGGCTTAGTGGCCTCCGCTAAGACCCCGACAGAGAGTCGTTTCGCCTGCGCGACGCCGGGGCCCGGCTGAGGGCCGCCGCAGGCCCGAATCGGCGAGCCTGCGGGCGCGTCCTTGCCACATTTAAGCACATGTCCATGACATGAGCATTACTCAAGAGGCGAGCATGGTCTCCGGCTTCCGCCGCGCGTCGCGCGCCATGAGCTTGTTCAGAGCGCTGACATAGGCGCGCGCCGAGGCGACCATGGTGTCGGTATCGGAGCCGCGGCCCGTGGCGATCTTGCCGTCGGCCTCCAGACGCACCATTACCTCGGCTTGGGCGTCCGTCCCCTCGGTCACGGCACTCACCTGATAGAGCGCGAGCCGCGCCTCGTGGGGCACCAGAGAGCGAATGGCCTGGAACGTGGCGTCCACCGGGCCGTCGCCCACCGCCTCGAAGGTCTGCTGGTTGCCGTCGACGTCGAGGGTGATGGTCGCCTTCTGGGGGCCGCCGGTGCCGGCGATCACGGTCAGCGCCACCACCTTGATGCGGTCGTGGGCGGAGGCGATCTCCTGATCGACCAGGGCCTCGATGTCCTCGTCGTAGACGTGCTTCTTCGCATCGGCCAAGGCCTTGAAGCGCACGAAGGCGTCCTCGAAGGCGTTGCCGCCGAGCTCATAGCCCAGCTCCTTCAGCTTCTCGCGGAAAGCATGGCGCCCGGAGTGCTTGCCCATGACCAGCGAGGACTCCTTCAGCCCGACGCTTTCCGGCGTCATGATCTCGAAGGTGCCGGCATGCTTCAGAATACCGTCCTGATGGATGCCGCTCTCATGGGCGAAGGCGTTCCGGCCCACGATCGCCTTGTTGTACTGGACGGGGAACGCCGTCACCCGCGACACGAGCTTGGAAGCCCGGGTCAGCATCGTGGTGTCGATGCCCGTCCACACATTCATGGCGTCGGCGCGGGTGCGGATGGCCATGACGATCTCTTCCAGCGCGGCGTTCCCGGCGCGCTCGCCAAGACCGTTGACGGCGCACTCCACCTGGCGCGCGCCGGCCATCACGCCGGACAGGGAATTGGCTACGGCCAGGCCCAAATCGTTGTGGCAGTGGGTGGAGAAGACAATTTGGTCTGCGCCGGGCACCCGCTCCAGAAGCATGCGGATCAGCGCGCCGAACTCATCGTGGGTGGCATAGCCCACGGTGTCGGGAATATTGACGGTGGTGGCACCGGCCTTGATGGCGGCCTCCACGCAGCGGCAGAGAAAGTCCTCCTCCGTGCGGGTCGCATCCATGGCCGACCACTCCACATCGTCGGTATGGCCGCGGGCGCGGGTCACCGAAGCGGTCACACGCTCCAGCACCTCCGCCTCGTCGATGCCCATCTGATATTTGCGGTGGAGCGGCGAGGTACCGATGAAGGTATGGATGCGGCCGCGCTTGGCGGGCTTGATGGCCTCGGCGCAAGTATCGATGTCCTTCGGCTGCGCGCGGGCCAGGCCGCAGATCACCGAGTTCTGCGAGCGGCGGGCGATCTCCTGCACGCTCTCGAAATCGCCTTGGGAAGCGATGGGGAAGCCGGCCTCGATGACGTCGACGCCCATCTCGTCGAGGAGCTCGGCGACCTCCAGCTTCTCGTCGAAGGTCATGGTGGCGCCCGGGCATTGCTCCCCGTCGCGCAAGGTGGTGTCGAAAATGACCACGCGGTCCTGCTCGGCGCGCGGCTGCCCCTCGGGGGTCTTGGTCTCGGAATCCATAATGCTCGTCCTTAAGCCTTTGGCCTTGAGTCTAACACGACTGGCGAGGCGCTTGAATCTTGGTGGGTTTGTCTTGCCATCCCCTGAACGCCCGCCTCGGCTTTAGCCAAGACCGCCGGAGCTCAGGGGCAGATAAGGAGGAGCTTCAGGGTGCGCGCGCGCAGAACCGCACAGGACGGAGAGCCGTCCGTGGTCATGCCGGTCTGTGTCATCAAGCGCTGCATCGGTCACCCTGTCGCACGAGGCCTCGCCTCGCGATGTCCGGAAAATAGTGGGAACAGGCCCCAAGAGCAAGGGATCTCCGGGTGTCCTTGTCGTATGTGGCGTGCCTCATCCTTACCGCGACGCGGTGAGCGCATTGTGCGGCAGGTTTCGGAGCGGGTCTAAATTAGGCAATTTCGCCTCACTCCGACGCGGAGGAGCAGAACGGGGCGCGCGCTAAGCTCCCGTTTCTTGGAGGAAACTGCGCGCGGGACGCCGTCGAAACGGAATGCGGCGGTCGAACGTTCGGATGGACGGGAGGGGATTACTGCGATCAAAGTCCGCTCCCGAACGGTCAACAGAGCGGTTCCACCAACGTGACAGAGTTCATCGCGCAGCACCAGGCTGGGATCGCCATCATCCTCCTCGCCGCGACGTTTGCCGCGTTTCTCCTGGAGCGCTTTCCTCCGGCAGTCGTGGCCACCGCCGGAGCGGCGGCCTTTCTCGTTCTTGGCTTGATCGACACCAAGGACGTCATGAGCGTGTTCTCGAACAGCGCTCCAATCACGATCGCCGCCATGTTCATTCTGTCCGGCGCGCTGGTGAGAACCGGAACCCTGGAGGCCGCTGCGTCCTGGATAACGTCTCAAGCGGCCGAACGCCCCAAGACAGTGCTCCTGGCGTTTTTCGCCGGCGTGATCGCCGCCTCCGCCTTCATGAACAACACCCCGGTGGTCGTGGTGCTTATTCCGATTGCCGTGAGGCTCGCGCGCACGGTCGGCATGGCGCCGACACAATTGCTGATCCCCCTCTCCTACGCCGCGATCCTCGGCGGCACGTGCACGTTGATCGGGACCTCGACCAACCTGCTGGTGGACGGCGTCGCGCGCGAGCACGGGCTGCCCGCTTTCTCGATCTTCGAGATCACGCCGGTCGGGCTTGTGGCGGCCGTGGTCGGAACCGCGACCATGCTCCTGCTCGCCCGGTACCTGCTGCCGGCGCGGATGAGCGCCGCGGACCTCATGGACGAAGAAGGCAAGGTGTTCTTCCTGACCGAGCTCATGGTCTCGGACGAATCCCGCTTCACAGGCAAGAAGCTCGGTTCCGTGAAGGAATTGAACCACGGAGGCATCAAGCTTGTCGGTCTCTATCGGGACGGGTCGACGATCCGCGGCGTGCTCGGCGATCAGATCCTGCAGCCCGGTGACCGGATCGCGATCAAGGCGACCATGCCCGAGGTTCTCACGCTGCATGGGGAGCGCGGCTCGATATCCTGGGCGTGGGCGGCGGCGAAAGCGGCAAGGATCACATCATCGTGGAGGCGGTGCTGGCCCCTGGCAGGGGCAATTTGCGATCGGTGAGCGATATGCGCCTTGGGCGATTTGGCGTTCGCCTATTGGGCATCAGCCGCCATCGCTACCTCCCCGGCGTGGACCTCGATTCGGTTCAGCTCCGAGCCGCCGACCGCCTGCTCCTCGAAGGTACCCCAGAGGGCTTGGCGGCCGCAGCGGAGGAAGCGGACTTCATCAACATGACCCAGCCGCGCTCCCGCAGCTTCAGGCGCAAGAAGGCCCCGGTGGCGATCGCCGCAATCGCCGGCGTCGTTCTCCTGGCGGCCCTGAACGTCATGCCGATCGAAGGACTGGCCGTGCTCGGGGTTGCCCTTATCCTGCTCCTTCGCTGCATCGATGCCGAAGAAGCGTGGGAATCTGTAAATGGCGGGATCCTGGTGCTGATTTTCGCCATGCTCGCCATCGGCGTGGGGCTGGAGAAGACCGGCGCCGTGCGCGAGATCGTGGCCGCGATCGAGCCGATGCTCGGCCAAAGCTCCGGGTTCGTGATGCTCGCCGTCGTCTATTTTCTCGCCGTAGCCCTGACCGAGCTTATCACCAACAACGCCGTGGCCGTCGTGCTCACACCTATCGCCATCGGCCTTGCGGAGGGCCTCGGGCTCGACTCGCGGCCGTTCCTTGTCGCCATCATGATGGGGCGAGCGCGAGCTTCGCCACGCCGATCGGCTATCAGACCAACACCATGGTCTATGCCTCGGGAAACTACAGGTTCGCAGATTTTCTGCGGATCGGCGTGCCCATGAATATCATCGTGGGCATCGCCACCTGCCTCGCCATTGCGCTGCTCATGCCGCTGTCGAAATGAGCGGAATGAGACCGGCTAGAAGTCGAACAGGGCCCGAGTGATGGCTTCGAAGTCGCCGTTCCCTCCCCTGCGCTGCCGGACGACCGGCCGCTGCGTTGTTTGGGCAACTTCCTCGCTGCCAGGCAGCCCGTAAGGCACGGCATCGCCGCTCAGCGCCGCGATCATCCGGCGGTCGTGACCGTAGAGGTCGCGGTACTGGGTGAGCTTGCCGTCCTCTTCCACCTTGGCCGTGAAATAGGTCAGGTAGACCGGAATGTGCTGCTTCAGCAGGATCTTGTTCGCGTCGATATTCCCGTGCATGGCGGCGTTCACCCGCGAAGCGTCCCAGCCTGATCATGCCCAAGGAGCACGGTCGCGAACTGGTCGGGGTTCTGCACGCGCATGCAGCCATGGCTGTTGGCGCGCACCGCGTTGGCAAACAGATGCTTCTGCGTGGTGTCGTGCAGATAGACATCGTGCGTGTTCGGGAAGCGGAACTTGACGAGACCGAGCACGTTGCCCGCTCCCGGCGGCTGGTAGACCTCGTATCGGCGGATGTCGGACCGGCTCCAATCGATCGTATCGGGATCGATGTCGCGGCCGTTGGCGCCACGAATGCGCAAGCCTTGGCGCTTCAAGATAGACGTGTCCCATCCGCCGCCGAAGAAGCCGCCGCCCCTATAGAGATAGGGCGCGATCTCCTCGGACTTGATGGAGGTCGGCACGTACCAGTTCGGCCGGAAGACGATCTCCTCCATCTCGTCGTTAAAGACGGGGGTCTGCTTGTCGGTCTTGCCCACAACCACGCGGGTTTCCCAAACGACCGCGTCATCCCCGACGACGCGAAGCTGGAACTCGGGAATGTTGACGTTGACGTAGAAGGCGCCGAGATCCTGCGGCAGCCAGCGCCAGCGCTCCATGTTGGCCAGCAGCAGATTGATCTTGTCCTGGCCGCTGACCTGGGGAGCCGACTGGCCGTTCAGCATCTGCCGCGTACCGGACCCGACGATGCCGTCCGGATGGCCGCCCTTGGATTTCTGGAACTCGCGGACCGCCTCGATCAGCTCCTGGTCATAGAGGTACTCGTTGCCCCCCGCCTTGACCGGGACCTCGAGACGCTTCCGCAGCAAAGCCACCTGGCCATGCTCGACGCCAGCCTTGAGGAGTGGGCCGGCAGGAATGACGATATCCATGGGGCCCGAGGTCTGCTCGACCTGGCCGCCGCGCTCGGCGAGCAGAGCCTTGCGCAGCGCCTCGAACTGCGGATGGCTCGGCTGGAAGCTGCGCAGATAAGCCGCCGGGTCCGAGCGGATGGCGATGAAGCCGATGACTTCCGCGGGCTCGGGCAGATAGAGCTTAGGATCGAGGTTCTTGCTCAGGCTCTGGGGATTGATGCGTCCGCCCCGGGCGTCGCGGGCATACTCCACCACGGCGGAGCTGATCTTGAGTTCGGCGTCGGCCAGTTGCTCGACGGCATCCGGCGCGGCCGGGTCGAAACTCGCGATCTGTGGAAGCTTGTAATCGGCGGCGCGCAGGCCGTAGTCGTCGGCCTTGGCGATCTCGCCCATGACCGCCTTGCCGCGGTCGGTGAGGCCGCTGTCGTCGACCCAGAGGAGCCGCCGATCCGGCACGGAGTAGTATTCGGCCAAGGCGATCTGCTCGGCCACGTCGCTCATGGACTTGACGCCAAGCTGGTCCTGGATGGCGATCCTGACCGCTTCGGTCTTGGTGATCAGCTCGGCCGGTCCGTCAGGCTCGGCCGCGAAACCCGGAGTGCCGACCGAGGCCGCCAGAATCAGCGCCAAGGCGATTCGTCTCATCGTTCTGCTCCCTCTGGCCCCTTTTAGAAGGCCCAAGCCCCTTTTTGAGAGCTTAAGCCCTCCCCGTCGCTCGGCACGGCGATTATGCGCTGTCCACTTCCAGGAGACCACCGAAATCAGGCCCTGAAATGGCACAATTCACGCGGAAATGACTGGCCCGGGGAGCCTAATGGGGCCGGCTGAAATGGCCGAGCTGGGCCGTCGGGGTCAAGGCGGTGAAGTCGGCGCGGCTCATATGCACGAGCGTCGCGTGGTCGCCGGCCTCGAAATAAATTTCCGGCTTCGAATTGATGTCCTCATCGACCACCACGTCCAGCCCATAGCACTCCCCGACAGCGGGCACCGCGCCGTCGACGCAATCGTCAAAGAGCTCGACGATCTCCTGCTCGCTGGCGAATTCCACGTCGTCGCCGAATTGGCGTTTGAGCTCGGAGAGGCGGATGTGATGGGAAGCGGGCAGCAGCGCGAGCGCATAGCCATGGGCGTCGCGGAGCAAGACCGCCTTGGCCAGGCGATCCCCCGGGATATGGCTCGCGGCGGCGGCCCTCCCGGACGATGGCGTGCGCTCGTGTTGGAGGACGTCGTATTTCACGTTCTTGGCGGCGAGATATTTCGCAACCGTGGGGGCAATGGCCATGATGGAACCTCCTTCGCGACTGATCGGCATCGCAAAGCGTGAGATCCCCCCGCCAACGCCTCACGCCAGCGGCCTTCCCTCAAACGGCAGCCTACACCCGGCGGTTCCCCGGTCACAATAAGACCTTTGCCTCGCCAATTTTCGCAAGGGCTTAGCCGGCGAGCGCCGTATCCAGGAACTCGGTGCAGGAGACCAGCTTGCCGCCCTCGAGCTCCAGAAAATCCGCAAGCTCGGTGGTGTAGGACTGGCCGGAGGTCACGAGATGGACGGTCGCCCGCCAGCGTATGGCGGCCTTGCTGCCGTCGATCACGCGGTCGAGGATGGCGAAATCCTCAAAGGCGATCGTATCGGCGATGGTCCGCATCAGGCCCATGACCGCCTCGTGGCCTTCTGCAAGCGCCGCCAGCATGCTGAACTCGGGCGAGCCCGCGATCTGGAACCTGGCATTGCCGGCGAAGCTTTCCCCGAGCGCCTCAATGTCGCCCTCGACGCGGGCGGCATAGAATTTTTCGATGAAGGCTTCCATCTCGCTGCGGTCCATGCGGCCTCTCCCTTACGCGGTGTCGGTGCTGCGGCGGCCCTTGTCGCTGCGGCGCCGGGCCGGAGCGCGCTTCTTCGCAGGGGGCGCTTTTTTGACTGCCTTCTTGGCCGGGGCGGCTTTCGCTTTGGCCGCGGGTGTGTCCGCGGACGGTTGGGCCGGCTCGGCGGGCGCGGCCAGATCGCCGTCGGGCTGATTGACGAAGATAAGCACGGCAAGCGCGGTCACATAGAAACGGAAGGCCGGCTCCTGGCCGTTCCAGGTCGCCGACTGCCACATGGCGAACCATTCCCCGGCAACCACCATGAAGCCGACGAACCAGACGAGAAACGCGGCGAGCACGCCGGCCACCACCAGACCCTTGGCCGCGTTGAACACCGCGCCCGGGGCAAGCCGGACTTGCCAGAGCCGGATCGTCCCCGCCAGGAGGAGGATGCCCGCGATCGCCTCGCCCGCAATGATCAGCCAATAGCAAAGGGTCCAGAGCGCGGGGCTCGTGATGGACCGGTACATCAGCGCGTTGCCGGGATAGGTCGTATCCATGCTCAGCACGTGCTTCACGAAGAGGAAGTTCGTGCCGTAGTCGGTGATGTTGTCGAAGGCCACGAGCAAGCAGAACACCGCGAGGCCGAGCGCCATCACGATCTTGGCGTAGCGG
>NZ_LPWD01000457.1 GCF_001723295.1 Methyloceanibacter marginalis | reverse complement strand
CGTTGCCGAAGGCCTCATGGGTTTGGCGCACGGCGATCATGCGCTTGGTCCAGTTGAACAGCGAGCTCGCGTGCTTCTCCTGGGCTTCGACGTTGACGGTCTCGTAGCCGTAGATGGGATCCATGATCGGCGGCAGGTAGAGCCGCTGCGGATCGGCGCGGGAGAAACCGCCATTGCGGTCGGCCGACCACTGCATGGGGGTGCGGACGCCGTCCCGGTCGCCGAGATAGAAATTGTCGCCCATGCCGAGTTCGTCGCCGTAGTAGAGCACCGGCGTGCCGGGCATGGAGAGCAGCAGCCCCGTCAAAAGCTCGATCTTGCGCCGGTCGTGTCGAGAAGCGGTGCGAGCCTCCGCCGGATGCCGAGATTGAGCCGCGCCCGCTGGTCCGTCGCGTAGGTCTCCCACAAATAGTCGCGCTCGGAGTCCGTCACCATTTCCAGCGTCAACTCGTCGTGGTTGCGCAGGAAGATCGCCCATTGGCAATCCTCTGGGATCGGCGGCGTCTGGCTGATGATGTCGGTGATGGGATAGCGGTCCTCGCGGGCGAGCCCCATGAAGATGCGCGGCATCAGCGGAAAGTGGAACGCCATGTGGCACTCGTCGCCGTCGCCAAAATAGGGGCGCGTATCCTCCGGCCATTGATTGGCCTCGGCGAGCAGCATGCGGTCCGGATAGCGCTGGTCGAGCTCCGCACGGAACTTTTTCAGGAGCTCATGGGTCTCGGGCAGATTTTCGTTATTGGTGCCCTCGCGCTCCAGGAGATAGGGCACCGCGTCGAGACGCAGGCCGTCGACGCCCATGTCGAGCCAGAAGCGCAACACGCGCAGGATGTCGGCAAGGACGCGCGGGTTGTCGTAGTTCAGGTCCGGCTGGTGCGAATAGAAGCGATGCCAGAAATACTGCTGGGCGACCGGGTCCCAGGTCCAGTTGGATGTCTCGGTGTCGAGGAAGATGATGCGCGTACCGGGATATTTCTGGTCGGTGTCGCTCCACACATAGTAATCGCGCCACACGGAGCCCGGCTTTGCCTTGCGCGCCCGCTGAAACCACGGATGCTGGTCGGAGGTGTGGTTGACCACCAGCTCGGTGATGACCCGGATGCCGCGGTCGTGGGCCGCCGCCACGAACTGGCGGAAGTCGCGCATGGTGCCGTAGGTGCGATTGATCGAGGTGTAGTCGGCGATGTCGTAGCCGTCGTCGCGCAAGGGCGACGGATAGAACGGCAGCAGCCAGATCGCTGTGACGCCGAGGTTCTGGAGATAGTCGAGCTTCTGCATGAGCCCGGCGAAATCTCCGACCCCGTCATTGTCGGAATCGAAGAACGCCTTGATGTGCAGCTCATAGATGACGGCGTTCTTGTACCAGTGCCGGTCGTTGCGATCGATCATTGACAACTCGAGTAAGGCTGGGGGGCCGGGCGATGACGTCTCGAAGGTCGCCTTGATAGGCGGAACCTCCGTCGAAAGTAAGGGGCTTCAAGCCTCGCGACTAGAGGCACGGGGCCGCGCTCAGTCACGCGGGTCCCCACCAGGCGAGATAGCGCCGCCTAAAGATTAGGCTGCCCCAAGCTTCTTGGAAAACAGCTTCACCGGGTCGGTGTCGGACTCGGCGAAGGACTGGATGAAGCTGTCGCGCCAATTCGCCAGGTCGTAGGTCTCGATCCGCTGCCACAGCCGGTTATGGCGCGCCCAGCGCTCCTGGCGTGGCATGGTCAGCGCGCGGTCGAGCGCGCGCGCCATCTCGTTGATGTCGTGCGGGTTGATGAGGAGCGCCTCGCGGAGTTGCTCGGCCGCGCCGGCGAAGCGGGATAAGACGAGCACGCCGGGGTCCTGGGGCGCTTGCGCGGCGATATATTCCTTGGCGACCAAGTTCATGCCGTCCCTGAGCGGGGTGACGAGGCCGACGGCGGCTTCGCGGTAGAGCCGGGTCAGAATGTCCTGCGGCACGCCGTGATGGATATAGGTGACCGGCGTCCAGCGCAGGTCGCCGAAGCGGCCGTTGATGCGGCCCACCAAGCGCTCCACGTCCTCGCGAATCTCCTGGTACACGGGCAGGATCTCGCGCGTCGGCGGGGCGATCTGCACCAGCCGCACCTTGCCGCGATGCTCGGGGAACTCCTCGAGCAGTTGCTCGAAGGCGCGCAAGCGCTCGGGCAGCCCCTTGGTGTAGTCCAGGCGGTCGACGCCGATGATCGTCTTCATGCCCTCGCCGAGGTCGGGAAGGATGGGGCCCTTGCTGCTCTCCGCCTCGGCCAGCTTGCGGAAGGCGGTCGCGTCGATGCCGATGGGAAACACCGAAGCGGTGGTGGTCTCGCCTTGCGCCGCCATGCGGTCGCCGTGCAGCGGTTCGCCGTCGAGCGAGGCCGCGACATAGCGGCGGAAATTGTCGCGGTCGGAGCAGGTCTGGAAGCCGACCACGTCGTAAACCATCAGCGCGTTGCCGAGACGCTTCTGACCCGGTATGGCCGCGAAGATCTCGGGCGACGGGAAGGGTGTGTGCAGGAAGAAACCGATGCGCGAGGTGCAGCCGCGGCCGCGCAGCTCCTCGGCCAGCTCTTCCAGTACACCGAGGTCTTCGACATGCAGACCCGGCCCGAGCTCATCCTGCTGCAGAAGACCATGGTGGTGGTCGAGGGCGTGGGCCGCAGCCTCGATCCCGATCTCAACATCTGGGTGGTGGCCGAACCGGTGGCCAAGGAATGGCTCGAGAGTCAGCTGGGCGCCGGCGCGCGGCTGGAGCAGGCCGCCGAAAGCGCCGCTTCCGTGGGCCGTTTCGTGGGCGATCTGCCGCGGCTCCTGCTTCAGGCCGAGCGTACGGTGGACGCGTTCGGGGCCATGGTCGAGGACGGCTTGCACCTGGACGACCGGAGCGTCGAGCGGCTGGCCGAGGCGCAAGCCCATAAGGACCGCTGGAGCCGGACCGGCATCTGGGTCGGCGCCGCCGCGCTCGTCGCCATCGCGTTCGCGCTTCTGTTTTGAGGGCCCTGCTAACCCTATTTATTGTCATTGCCCGGCTTGACCCGCCTGCGGCCCGAAGCTGTGGTAATTGAAGCCCTCAATCAGAAGCCTTCGGCGGGCGAAGGGCCGGGCAATCCAGTAACCACCATCAAACCATTATTGCTAAGGTCGTGGCGACTGGATTTCCGACTTCCTGGGAATGACGCGGAGCAAGACGAAAGTGCAAGGAAAGCGCATCCTTCTGATCGTCGGGGGCGGCATCGCCGCCTACAAGGCGCTGGAGCTCGTCCGCCGCTTGAAAGAGGGGGGCGCATCCGTGCGCGTCATTCTGACGAAAGGTGGCGCCGAGTTCGTCACGCCGCTCTCCTTCTCCGTGCTGTCCGAGGAGAAGACCTTCACAGACCTGTTCGATCTCAAGGAAGAGGCGGAGATCGGCCACATCCGCCTGTCGCGCGAAGCCGATCACGTCGTGGTGGCGCCTGCGACCGCCGACCTGCTCGCCAAGATGGCGACGGGCACGGCCTCCGATCTTGCCTCAACCGTGCTGCTCGCCACCGACAAGCGTGTGTTGGTGGCGCCCGCCATGAACGTGCGCATGTGGCAGCACCCGGCGACGCGCCGCAACGTCACGACGCTCCGCGCCGACGGCATTCACTTCGTGGGCCCCGACGAAGGCGAGATGGCGTGCGGCGAGTTCGGTCCCGGCCGCATGGCAGAGCCTGAAGCGATCGTGAGCGCCATCGCGCGGCTTCTTTCCGAAAAGCAGAAGGGCCCGCTCACCGGCCGTCACGTGCTGATCACCTCGGGCCCCACCCACGAGCCGCTCGATCCCGTGCGCTATATCGCCAACCGTTCTTCCGGCAAGCAGGGCCATGCGCTGGCGCGCGCCGCGCTTGCTCTCGGGGCCCGCGTGACGCTGGTCTCCGGTCCGGTGAATTTGCCCAACATCCGAGGCGTGAACGCGGTCAAGGTCGAGACGGCCCAAGAGATGCTGGACGCGGTGCTCGACGCGCTTCCCGCCGATATCGCCCTTTGCGCCGCCGCCGTCGCCGATTGGCGCGCGAGTGCCGAAGCCGCGCAGAAGCTCAAGAAAGAGCGCGGCGCCGATGTCTCGCTGAGCCTCGCCCAGAATCCGGACATCCTGGCGACCATCGCCATTCCAGGGCCGCAGCGCCCGGAGCTGGTCATCGGCTTCGCCGCCGAGACGAGAAACGTCGTGGACCACGCGCGTGCGAAGCGCCGTGCCAAGGGGGCGGACTGGATCGTCGCCAACGACGTGTCGGCCGCGACCGGCATCATGGGTGGCGACCGCACGCAAGTGCATCTCGTGACCGGCGCGGGCGTCGAGGATTGGCCGGCCATGAGCAAGGACGAGATGGCGGCGCGCCTTCTGGCGCGGGCGGCCGAGTCCTTGTCCAGCGTGCGCTCGGCGGCCGAATGAGCGTCACGCTCCGGATCTTGGCCCTCCCGCACGGCGAGGGCCTGCCGCTTCCCGCCTACCAGTCGGAACACGCCGCAGGCTTCGATCTGCTGGCTGCCGTGCCCGAGGATGGTGCCCTCTTCCTCGATCCGAGCGATCGCGTGCTGGTGCCGACCGGGCTCGTCTTCGAATTACCCCAAGGCTACGAGGCGCAAGTGCGGCCCCGCTCCGGCCTCGCGCTCAAACACGGCATCACGGTGCTGAACAGCCCTGGTACCATCGACGCGGACTACCGTGGCGAGGTGAAGGTGCTGCTCATTAACCTCGGCAGCGAGCGGTTTCTCATTCAGCGCGGCGACCGCATCGCCCAAGCCGTCATCGCGCCGGTGACCCATGTGGAGATCGTCGCGGCGGACGCGCTGAGCGGCACGACGCGCGGCGGTGGCGGTTTCGGCTCCACCGGCTAGGCGCCCTGGCAGCTTCTGCCCGCAAGGCATAGATTGAGCCCATGCTCACCCAAGACGAAATCGCGCGCTACCGGCGCCATCTGGTGCTTAAGGAGATCGGCGGCGAAGGCCAGCAGCGCCTCAAAGCCGCGCGCGT
>NZ_LPWD01000456.1 GCF_001723295.1 Methyloceanibacter marginalis | reverse complement strand
CAACGACGCCAGCTATTTCGCGAAGGTGCCGCTGGTCGCCGCCGCGCTCGGGCCCTTCGACGGGCAGTTGACCACCTTCCGCGCGTCGAGACCGACGCCGAAGGCAACCCGCGCCCCAACTACCGCTGTCTGTTTCCGGAGCCCCCGCCGGAAGGCACCGTGCCGGCCTGCTCGGAAGCGGGCATCCTCGGCGCGGTGGCGGGCGTGCTCGGCTGCCTCCAGGCGGTCGAGGTGGTCAAGGAACTGCTCGGCGTCGGCGAAGGGTTGGTTGGCCGGCTCCTTCTCTATGATGCTCTCCAAGCCCGGTTTTCCGCCGTGAACTATGCTTGGACCCGGAGAACCCGCTGAACGGCAGAAATCCGCGCTTTCGCGACATGAGCCACCATCGCGCCCGAGCCCCGGCCGCCGCGCAATAGAGTTTTTCAATCTTTTCAGCCGAGGGTTGCGGGCGAGGGATCCTTGCAGTGCTCGGCCGCGTCCGGGCGTCACCATGAGGCTGCGCCATGGCCACAGAGACCATCACCGTGGAGTGCGCGATCGCCGGCGGCGGCCCCGCCGGCGTCATGCTCGGCTTTCTCTTGGCGCGGGCCGGGGTCGATGTGGTCGTGCTGGAGAAGCACGAGGACTTCTTCCGCGACTTCCGGGGCGACACCATCCACCCCTCGACCCTGGAGCTTATGTACGAGCTCGGCTTGATCGATGAGTTCCTCAAGCGGCCCCACCAGGAGGTCCGCCAGCTCGGCGCACAGATCGGCGATGAGTTGGTGCAGATCGCCGATTTCTCGCATCTGCCGACCCACTGCAAGTTCCTGGCGTTCATGCCGCAATGGGATTTCCTCAACTTTCTGGCCGTGGCGGGCAAGCGCTACCCGACCTTTCATCTGCGCATGCGGGCGGAGGTGGACGAGCTCCTGAAGGACGGCGACCGGGTCGTGGGCCTGAAAGCGGCGACGCCGCAAGGCGATCTGGAAGTGCACGCCGATCTCGTCGTCGGCACCGACGGCCGTCACTCGACCGTGCGCAAGCTTGCCGGCTTCGAGGTGGAAGACCGCGGCGCGCCTATGGACGTGCTGTGGCTGCGCCTCTCAAGACACGCGGACGACGGGGTCGACAGCCTCGGGCGCATCGAGCCTGGCCGCTTCTTCATCATGATCGACCGCGGCGACTATTGGCAGTGCGCTTTCGTCATCCCGAAAGGCGGCTTCAACGAACTGCGCCGCAAAGGCCTCGAAGCCTTCCGCTTGGCGATTGTTGCGCTGAACCCGAAACTGTCCGACCGGGTGCGCGAGATTGGCTCTTGGGACGACGTGAAACTGCTCACCGTGGCGGTCGATCGTCTGAAACGCTGGTACGCGCCGGGGCTGCTGTGCATCGGCGATGCGGCCCATGCCATGTCGCCCATCGGCGGCGTCGGCATCAATCTTGCCGTTCAGGACGCGGTCGCCACCGCCAATATTCTCGCCACGCCGCTGCGCGAGGGGAAGGTGACCGAAGAGGATCTGCGCAAGGTGCAGAAGCGGCGGCAATGGCCGACCGAGATGACCCAGGCGCTCCAGATCTTCATCCAGAACCGCGTCGTCTCCAACGTGCTCACCATGAAATCACGGCCGAAGCCGCCCTTTGCGGTCAGGCTGCTGAACCGCTTTCCGGTGCTGCGCCGGCTGCCTGCACGGCTTATCGGCATGGGTTTCCGGCCCGAGCACGTGCGGACGCCAGAGGCTCCCAGCCGTCCCGCCAAATAGCGGGTCCTAGAACATAGCGGGGTGGACGCGGTCCGGCGGCGCGTGGCCGTCGAGGAAGGTCTTGATATTGATGATGACCTTCTCGCCCATGTCGACGCGGCCTTCGAGCGTCGCCGAACCCATATGGGGAAGCACGACCACTTTCTCGTTCCGCAAGAGCTTCGGGTTCACGGCGGGCTCGTGCTCGAACACGTCGAGGCCGGCGCCGGCCAGCTCGTTGTTCTCGATCATGCGGGCCAGCGCATTCTCGTCGATGACCTCGCCGCGCGCGGTGTTGACGATGTAGGCGGTTGGCTTCAGCAGCGACAGCCGCCGCGCCGAGAGCAGGTGATAGGTGGCCGGCGTGTGCGGGCAATTGATGGAGATGATGTCCATGCGCGCCAGCATCTGGTCGAGGCTGTCCCAATAGGTGGCCTCGAGCGCCTGCTCGCGTCCGGCTGGACCCCGGCGCCGGTTGTGATAATGAATCTGAAGACCGAACGCCTTGGCGCGCCGCGCCACCGCTTGACCGATGCGCCCCATGCCGACAATGCCGAGCCGCTTGCCGAAGATGCGGTGGCCGAGCATCCAGGTTCGCGACCAGCCCTGCCATTGGTCGCTGTCTCCGAGCAGGATGTTGGCGCCCTCGGTCAGACGCCGCGGCACCGCCAGCATCAGGGCCATGGTCATGTCGGCCGTATCCTCGGTCAGCACGCCCGGCGTGTTGGTCACGATAATCGAGCGGTTCCGTGCCGTGTCGAGGTCGATATTGTCCACGCCGGTGCCGAACTGGGCGATCAGTTTGAGGTCCGGCCCCGCCTGGCTCAGCACCGCCCGATCGATGCGATCGGTGACCGTCGGCACGAGCACGTTGGCCGTCTTCACCGCCTCGATGAGCTCGTCCCGCGAGAACGGCTTGTCGTCGAGATTGAGCCGCGCGTCGAATAGCTCCCGGAGCCTTGTCTCGACAACCTCGGGGAGCTTACGCGTGACGATAACGAGCGGTCGTTCAGAAGCCATAATTTGTCCAGTCAGGAGGCTAGCGGCGGGGAGGTCCCCGGATTGCGTTGATTTGCGCGCTTTGTCTAACAGAAGGGGCTTTAAGAGATAAAGCGTCATATTGGCTTAGGGACCGCCGGGCCACGATCCGTTCACTTTTCTCGGCCATTCAAGGGCGGGCCGATTCGGTCGCCAAGGGGGAGAAACAAGTGCGCTTTCGCGAGGTTTCCGGGATTGGGATGGCTTTGGGGCTGGCCTTCGCTGTGGCGTTGGGGCTGGCCTTTGTAGGCGCTTCGGGTCAGGCAGGGGCGCAAGAGGGTGCCCAGCCTGCGGTGGCCAAAGGTCCGAGCACCGGCTTGAGCGTGCCCCGCTTCGTCAGCCTCAAGTCCGACAAGGTCAATGTGCGCCGGGGCCCGAGCAACGATCAGTCGATTGTCTGGGTCTTCGCGCGCGCCGGCCTTCCCGTTGAGATCATCGCCGAGGCAGACAACTGGCGCCGGGTCCGCGACAGCGAGGGCGCCGACGGCTGGGTCTTTCATGGCTTGTTGAGCGGCCGGCGCACCGTGCTCATCAGCCCCTGGTCCAAGGGCAAGGAGGCCGTGGCGTTACACAGCGGCCGCTCCACCGGATCGCGCGCCGTGGCCCAACTTCAATCGGGCGTGCTCGGCAACGTCGTCACCTGCGACGGGGAATGGTGCGAACTCACCGTCGGCGACTATTCCGGCTTTGTGGAGCAGAACAAGTTGTGGGGCGTCTATCGCGGCGAGGAGATAGAGTAGCGTCTCAATCTGAAGATGAACGCGCGCTAGCCGCTTTTCTTGACGAGCCGCACCAGCACGTCGACGCGGGAAATGGCCATGCCTTCCGGCGCCTCGGGTAGACCCTCGATGCGGATCGCGTCCGTATCGATATCCAGTAGCCTGCCGGACCGCTCGCAGAAGAAGTGATAGTGGTTCGACGTGTTGGTATCGAAATAGGTCTTGGCCCCTTCGACCGCCACTTCGCGCAAGAGTCCAGCCTCGGTGAACTGGTGCAGCGTGTTGTAGACCGTGGCAAGCGACACCGGCACCTTGGAAGCCAGGGCCTCCTCATGCAGCCACTCGGCCGTGACGTGCCTGTCGCCCTCGGCGAACAGCAGACGCGCGAGCGCAACCCGCTGGCGTGTAGGCCGCAAGCCCGCGCCGCGCAACAGCTCGGCGACGTTACCGGCCGCGGCCGCAACGGTATCGTCTGCGTGGGACAGCTTTTCCATGATCTCGCGACTATCCAAAGCTTTGGTTCCCCTCAATATAGGCGCAAGCACTCTTTATCGCAACGCCGTGCTCTGGCTGACTTTTTGCCTCGTTAACCCGGATGCCGGCGGCTTGCCGAGCCCAAAGAAGGTCCAGGCCCCGAGGCCGATTGCCGCCCGCCGGGTGCCCGTGCGCGGGCTTTTGATGGGCCGTGGCATGTGTTAGGTAACCAGCCCAACGACGGACCGAAGCGAATGAAGGACTTCATGAGAGTGCAGAAATCCACGGCGGATAGGCAGGCCAGCTTCGACTACGAGGCGTTGCTCGCTTCGCCCGGGGCGAGCTATTCGGCCCAGGCAATGCCCAGCTTCCCTTGCCGCCCATGCTGATGTTCGACCGCATCTCCAGCGTTCTGGAGGAAGGCGGCGAGCACGGCAATGGCCGTATCGTGGCGGAGCTGGACGTGAAGCCCGACCTCTGGTTCTTCGCCTGCCACTTCAAGGGCGATCCGGTCATGCCGGGTTCTTGGCCTCGATGCCTTGTGGCAGATGCTCGGCTTTTTCCTCGGGTGGATGGGCGCCCCCGGCAAGGGCCGCGCGCTCGGCGTCGGCGAGGTGAAATTCTCCGGCATGGTGCTGCCGACCATGAAGAAGCTCGAATATATTGTTGATCTCAAGCGCGTGATTCGCCGCAAATTCACCTTGGGCACCGGCGATGGTTGGCTCAAGGCCGACGGCGAGACGATCTACACGGCCAAGGACCTGAAGGTCGGCCTGTTCCAGGCGGACGAAGCCGCTCCCGCCGGTACTTGATCTGTTGCGGCACAAGCATCGAGGACGTTGAACGAATGAAACGCGTGGTCGTGACCGGCATGGGCATCGTGTCCTCCATCGGCAATAGTGCCCAGGAGGTGCTCGCATCCCTGCGCGAGGCCAAGTCCGGCATCGTCAAGGCGGACGACTATGCGGAGCTCGGGTTCCGCTGCCAGGTCCATGGTGCGCCCAAGCTCGATTGGGAGGAGATGATCGACCGGAAGGTCCGCCGTTTCATGGGCGCGGCGTGGAACTACATCGCCATGGAGCAGGCGATCCGCGACGCAGGGCTCGAGGAAGACGACGTCTCCAACGAGCGCACCGGGCTCGTCATGGGCTCGGGCGGACCCTCCACCCGCGCCATCGTGAAGGCCGCCGACACCACCCGCGAGAAGGGGCCCAAGAAGGTCGGCCCCTTCGAGGTGCCGAAGTCGATGTCCTCGACCAACTCGGCGACCCTGTCCACGCCCTATCATATCAAGGGCGTGAGCTATTCCATCTCGTCGGCCTGCTCGACCAGCGCCCACTGCATCGGCAATGCCAGCGAGCTGATCCAGCTCGGCAAGCAGGACATTGTGTTCGCCGGCGGCGGCGAGGAGCTCGACTGGACCCTGTCGGTCCTGTTCGACGCCATGAACGCCATGTCATCGGACTTCAACGATCAGCCGGAGAAATCGAGCCGCGCCTATGACACCGCCCGCGACGGCTTTGTCATTGCGGGCGGCGCGGGAGTCCTGGTGCTCGAGGAGTTGGAGCACGCCAAGGCGCGCGGCGCGCATATCTATGCGGAGCTCGTCGGCTACGGCGCCACGTCCGACGGCTTCGACATGGTGCTGCCTTCGGGCGAGGGCGCGGTGCGCTGCATGCGCATGGCCATGCAGAACCTGAACGGCGATAAGATCGATTACATCAACCCGCACGCTACTTCGACGCCACAGGGCGACCTGCTCGAAATCGAGGCGATCCGCGAGGTTTTCGGCAAGGATTGCCCGTCTATCAGCGCGACCAAGTCGTTGAGCGGTCATTCGTTGGGCGCCGCGGGCGTGCACGAGGCGATTTACTCGCTCCTGATGATGAACAACGGCTTTATCTGCGAGTCCGCCAATATCGAGGATCTGGACCCGGAAGTGGCGGACATGCCTATCGTGCGCAAGCGCAAGGATGGCGTCGCCATTAACACCGTAATGTCGAACAGTTTTGGCTTTGGCGGCACCAACGCCACACTCGTGTTCCGCCGTTTGGATAGCTAAGCGACGGGAGCCTGCGGAATTTTAACTCCAAGCAGAGTACGTATCATGGCAACAACAAAAGACATTGCTGAACCCGGACCGCTGATGGCAGGGAAGCGGGGGTTGGTGATGGGCGTCGCCAACGACCGCTCCATCGCATGGGGCATCGCCCGCGTCCTGCACGGGCAGGGTGCGGAGCTGGCCTCAGTTACCAGGGCGGCGCCTTTGGCCGCCCGTGCCGTGCCATTGGCCGAATCCATCGGCGCCAAGATCATCGAAGAGGTGGACGTCGAGGATTTGGACAGCGTCGACCGCATGCTGGGCGTGGTCCGCAAGGAGTGGGGCTCGCTCGATTTCGTGGTGCATGCGCTCGCCTTTTCCGACCGCACTGAGCTGAAGGGCCGCTACTGCGACACCACGCGGAAGAATTTTGAGCACACCATGGTGATCTCCTGCTTCTCGTTCACGGAGATCTGCAAGCGCGCGTCCGACATGATGAACGAGGGAGGCTCGCTGCTGACGCTGACCTATGGCGGTTCGACCCGCGTCGTACCCTGCTACAACGTCATGGGGGTGGCCAAGGCCGCGCTCGAGGCCAGCGTGAAATATCTTGCCTCCGATCTTGGGCCGCAAGGTATTCGCGTGAATGCGCTCTCAGCCGGACCCATGCGGACGCTCGCCGGCGCCGGCATCTCCGATGCGCGTACTCTGTTCCACTATCAGCAGCGCCACGCGCCCATGCGCCGTTCCCCGACCCTCGATGAAGTCGGCGGCGCCGCGCTCTACCTCCTGTCGGACCTGTCCGGCGCTGTCACCGGCGAGGTGCATTTTGTGGATTGCGGCTACTCGACCACGTTCATGCCAGATCTGGGCGCCCTCAAGGCGATGGAGCGTGCCGAGGAACTCGAGAACGCCGTGGAGAAGGTGGCCCCGCGCGAGGCGGCGCAATAGCGGGTAACGCTGTCGCCGGCCTCCATCTTGACAGGGCCGGACACGGCCGCGATTTTGCCGGTGAGCTATCGAGATTAATGGCCGCTGACGCGGCGTGCAATGCGCGCAGCGAAGCCGCCCGAAGGAGGACGAATGTTCGAAATCATTGTCATGGTGTGTCTCGCAGCCACGGGAGAGCAATGCACGGAGTTCAAGCTCCCCGATAAGGAATATCGCGACGCGGTGAGCTGCATTCGAGACAGCCACGGGGAGGGCGCTGCCTGGCAAAGCCAGAACACCAAGTACGCCCTCGTCGGCACACGTTGCGCGAAAGGCGCCAAGGCTCCCGTAGCGCCCAACAGCTAGCCGGAAGCCCAAAAGAAAACGGGGCGCCGAAACGCCCGGCTCATCGTCTCTTCGTTGAAGGGCTGGCCGCTGCCTAGCTGGCCTCCGCCTTCTCGATCTCTTTGCCGGTCCTCTGGTCGACGACCTTCATCGACAAGCGCACCTTGCCGCGCTCGTCGAAGCCAAGCAGCTTGACCCAGACCTGATCGCCTTCCTTGACGACGTCCGTGACCGCATTCGGGCGCCCCTCGGCGAGCTGCGAGATATGCACCAGGCCGTCC
>NZ_LPWD01000455.1 GCF_001723295.1 Methyloceanibacter marginalis | reverse complement strand
CTGTCGGGCTTGCGCGCCCACGACGAGCAGATTGCCCAGCTCCGCGCCTCTCTGGCTGCCTCGCTCGCGGAAACGCAGGGCCTTAGCGCGGATGAGAAGGCTAAAGCCCAGGCCAAGATCGAAGATCTCCTGGCCTATCAAGCCGTCTCAAAAGACGAAACCGAGCGCCTGCGGGCGTCTACGAGTCGGCCGCCGCGCGCGTGTCGGCGACGGAAGCCGAGATCGCCGAGTTGCGCGAGAAATTGACCGCAATGGAGAAGACGCGGGGAGGCGCGAAGTGACGCTGTTGGTAGAAGTGGCCCCCGGCGAGCTGATCGACAAGATCACGATCCTCGAGATCAAGCTCCAGAAGATTGAGGACGAAGCGAAACTGGCCAACGTGCGGCGCGAGCACGCGCATCTGATGGAGACTTTCCGCGCCAACATCCCGGAAACACCGGAGCTCCGCGAGCTAATCGACGAGTTGCGTGCAGCAAATCAGAAAATATGGGATATCGAGGACGAGATCCGCGAGCTCGAGCGCAATAAGGACTTCGGCGACGCCTTCGTCGCGGTGGCGCGTTCAGTCTATCGGAGCAACGCGCCCGTGCTGCGACGAAGCGCAAGATCAACGAGCTGCTCGACAGCGTCATCATCGAAGAGAAGAGCTACGCAGAGTATTAGGCCGAGGCTCGATCTGTCGCAAGCGTCGAACATGTCGCCCTCGCTCACCAGAAACGCGGAACAAAAGTGCTCGACAGCTCCAGGCCTGGCAGCGGCGTCACCATTTTTCTGCGGCGGTCTCTCTGGCCTCCTTGTCGAGTTCTGCTTCCGCCAAAACCTTCTTCCGGCGATCTAAAGCACTATTCGCGGCCGGGAATTCTTGTTTCGGGGTCGGTCGCCCAAGGAACGTGCACAGCGGATCCCACCCGAGACCAGCGGTGAGATCGATCTCGAGAAAATCATCTCGTCCTTCAAAGTACGCTCGGGCTCCGTCAACACGCTGCCGCCACTCCGCCCGCCAACCGTCTTCGTCAACCTCCAAGAACTTGCCCGAATACGTGCCGGCGGTCTTGCGCTCCCGGTTGAGGAGAACGTGCTTGGTCCGACTTTGAATCCACGAGTCGATCGGACGAACCGTAAGAATGAACTTGCTGCCCGGGTACTGCTCATCGAGCAGTTCATAGTTGCGAGCCAGGATGTGAACGTCGCTAAACGCATCCAGTGTCGGATCAAGTCCCTCTAACAAGGGTCGTCCGTTCTTGAGAGCCTCAGCCACCAGATCAGTGACTGTCTGGCCGCCCCAGTGGAACGCGTTGAAGCCGAGGGCTCGCAACGCCTCGGTCAGCGATGTCGTACCGGTCTTGTTCATACCGATGCCGAATATCCGGGGTCGTCGCGGGTCAGGGGTTACTGGCATGCGCTTCCGCTTCCTCTCAACTCAGTCCGCGGGCACACGGCAGCACGTCGGGCATGTCCGGTTGGGAGATGAGGCCGACGAACGGCCACGTCAAGCCGAGCCGTGTGAGCCGATCTCGGACGTCCACCCCGAAGTCAGTCTTCGTCTTGGCTTTCCACTTGTAGAACGTCGCGCTGGCCACCCCATGCCTGCGGCAGACGTCGCTCGTTGTTGATCCGACTTCCTGCTCGCGCAGGAGCCCCATAATTTGCTCTTCCGTCAACCGTCTCGGCTTCATGCCCATCCCCCTCAAGGTGATGGACTCTAACAATTTTAGCGTCGCAGAAAAACGTTTGACCTGAGCCCCGGAATCTCTTCCCTTGGAAGGTCGGAAAGCGCATTCGCTGTCGCAGGCCTAGGTTCGGATGGCTCACGCAAGTTACAATTGCACTAATCCCATCGGGGTAATTGAGGCGGGGCTACAGAGGCGGAGGGCAAAGCAATGGTAGGGTTGCGTGAACACCTATCGAGCTGGGTTTCGTCCCAACATTTGTTTCTCGGGCTTATGATAATTGCGATCGGCGTGAATTTCCTTCAGTTCCGTCATATTGATAAAAGGACAGTTCACAACTATCAGGCTCTACGCGACTATAGGGCTCATAAGAGTGGAAACATTTTTGAGATTGGCACAGCTCGCAGTCAATCAGTTCGGTACCGCGTAGGGCCTTTCTACTATTTCGGCGTCATTAGTCCTAATTCCACGGTCATACTGCCTTCTCGACGCCTAAGCAGTTGGTTTGAACTCCACACCAGTTTGATTGGGTTCGGCAAAGCCAGAAAATTCTGCTTCGAGACTACGATCCCGTAACAGAATTTGAGGGGTCAAGTAACAGTGCCTACGAAGTCGACTTAAGCCACTATGCTCCTATGAACACGAGACTGATGGAGGAGCTAAAGGAGCGCCTTTCTGTATTCAGGCTATCCCCTGACGCGCGGACATTTGTAGTCCTGGCACCGAAGGGAGATCCGGGGCGTGTCAATCCGATACTTTTTGTTGACGTGCAACTGTTGGACGATGCGCTCCGAGAGGCGTTGGAACTGTGATTTATGAATTCTTGGTCGTTAGTGTCGTTTTCGTTGCGGGCGTGTTCTTTGTGGCCGCCTTGGGAATGCGCGGCCTGGGGATTGCTGCTCTCGGCTTCCTCGTCGGATCGTTTGTCCTTGTGGCCGTCGGTTTCCTGCTCGTAGTTTGTGGTCTGCCGACGAACCCGGTCTGGATGCTCGCAAGCACACTCTTTCTCTCTCTTGCTCTTTGGTTTGGAAGTCCGATCCGCGTTAAGCCGACGCAACAGGAGTGGATCTATCTAGCCTGCGCCTTTTCCGGATTAGCGCTCATAGTTTTCCTCGCCCATGAACTCAATCTGGTCAAATATCATATTGACAGCTTCAGGTACCTACTGGGCGCATGGCTGCTGGCGAACGACAATTATGATCTCGCCAATCTCAACCTCATCACCAAGCGCAATCTAGCTGTCCCTATCCTGCAGTCCCTGGGGCGACTTTACGATGATGGCTATGTCAGAACGATCTCACCCGCCTTGTCGGCGTCACTGCTGTTAGCGCTGTGGTGGTATCACTCAACTGGCACTCAGCCCGCGCAATCAAATCGACCTCAGGGAACGCCATCGCAAACCTATCGCTATGCCGTCGGCGTTGCGATGCTCTTGCTTCTTGTGTCAAACAATCGGTATGTCTTCCATTCGTTCTACGTGAACGGTCATCTTTTTTTCGGCATCTGCTTTGTAGCGATTACGGCATCAAGTTGGCTGCTGGCTACTAGGCCAAACATGCCAGGGCCGGCGCTGCTGGGACTCATTGCGGCCGCCATAATGGCCTTGACGGTGACGCGGCCAGAAGCGCCGCTTGCGATTATGCTTGCTATTGCGCCGCTATTGCTAAGCGACATGGTGACTTTGCGCAGCCGCGCCCTTGTGCTTGGCGTTTATGGTGCTTCGACCATAGTTTGGAGCAGCTTTGTAATCATGGCATTCGTGAAGGCTGGGGCGCAGGTTCCCGCATTTGCAATTGGTCCACTTGTTCTCGGGATAGCAGCTCTGGTTGCCATCCCTGTTCTAGCCTGGTCAAAGCTTACCGGCCACCGCCGCCAATTGCTGATTGCCGGGGAAGCTTTGTTGTGGCTGGCGTTGGCCGGTGCTGCGATCCTCAATCCGCAGATCTTAGTTGAGAGCCTCGCGGCCACATATGAGAACGTTGTGGGTGGTGCGGGAGCGTGGGGAGCTTCATTGGCATTCCTCGCTGCCCTTGTGCTGCTCGTCCTCATTCTGTGTAGGGACGACACCCTTGTGTACCTGCAGTTTCCGTTGACGGCCGTCATTCCACTTTTTCTGCTGCTCGCTTATTTTCGCGGTGGAGGCTATCGTGTGGGAGATGGCGACTCGCTCAACCGAATGCTGATTCAGGTTGTTCCTCTTGCTGCTCTTTATATCGCGGTAGCGGCAACCTCGCGTTGCTGGAGGGCTCCTGCGTTTCTTGCGCGAAGGACGGGGCTCAAAAATCATTCCTAACGGTAGTGTCGGGATCCTGCAGGATCCCTGAGTTCTGCCGCAAGGCTGCATTCGGCGCTGACTGGTGGTCACCGCACGGCCCTATGACAAACTCAGGCGAGGCACGCTCTAATCTTCAGAGAAATTGAGCTGAGCTCAATTCACTGCCGCAGTCGCGGGGGTCTTGAGCTCAAGGCCGGGGGCCACCCAATTCCTGTCGCCACAACTTCAGTCGAATATCCTCTAGCAGGCGCCTGTTTGCGGCGATGAGATCCGCAATAATCCCCGTGACCAGCAGAATGGCAGAGACTGCGACTAAGCTTCCGCCAAGAATGAGTGACTGCAAATGTCCTCCCCCGTCTCCCAGGGCATAGAAAACGAGAAATCGACAAATGGCGATTAGACCCGGCACTAAGACTATCAAACTCAGCATTCCGAAAAACCGAGCCGGCTTGTAAACAATGAAAATCCGGAGAATTGTGATCAGTGAGCGCCAGACGTAACGGGGAATCGATGAGATCAATCTCGATGGTCTCGTGGGGCCGTTTGTTTCCACTGGCACCCAAGTGATAGGAATGTTTTTACGCCCCGCCTGGATTATTGTCTCTAGTGTGTATGTATAAGCATTGAAGGCGTAAAGCTGCATTGCCGCCTCGCGATAAATCGCTCGGAAGCCGCTGGGCGCGTCGGGGATGTCAGTGTTGCTTGCTACGCGTACGACCCAGCTGCCTAGCCGCTGCAACCGCCGCTTTAACCACGAGAAATCTTCGGTCCTCTGAATCGGACGCGCCCCGACGACTATCTGTGCGGAGCCGTCCAAGATCGGACGCACAAGCTCCGAGATATATTCGGCACGATACTGATTATCAGCATCGGTGTTCACTATGGTGTGCGCCCCAAGCTTTAGACTGGCCTCGATGCCGGCTATAAAAGCCACCGCAAGGCCGCGCCTTGTGCCAAGGCTCACTATGTGGTCGACACCATGCGCCTTCGCTACCTGCACGGTGTTGTCAGTACAACCGTCGTCAATGACGAGCCACTCTACGACGTCATATCCCGGCACCTGACGCGGCAAACACGCCAGTGTAACGGGCAACGTCTCTGCTTCATTTAAGCAAGGGATCTGGATGATCAGCTTCTTCTTCTGTCCATCCGGCCGTGGTTCCACTGATTGCATTGGGTGAATGTTCTCGGGGGAGAAGTCCATTCGACGGTCTCTCAACAGTGGATGAGCGGGTTGGGTCAAAGCCTCAACCATTATATCCGCAAAGGCGGTTAGCACACGACTCAAACATCGAAGGTCGCTAGCCGCAATGCCGGGGCACCCCTAGGCTTGCAGTCGCTCACAGCGGCTGTCTTCCAGAATTTTTGGGCTCCAAGCCGTGGCTTGATCGCTGCAAGCGCCGCAAATGCGACGAGAGCACGGAAAAGTTGGCCGAATACCGATCCGGGTATGCTGTTTACGTTAGACGAGATTGGCCTTAGCATCACTCGATATAAGGACGGGCAGGGCACAACCCCCGATTTCACCTTATTTTTCAGAGACTACTTATGTCGAGTGCAGCATCTCAGCAGTGCCAGACTACGGCCGCACCCCCGCTCCGTAGCGCGAGCCGTTTACTCAAGGCTGCCAAATGGCTCGTGCTGGTTCTGCTGTTGGGTGCCTTTGCGGCATACCTCTGGGCCAACCAATCCGAATTTCAACGATTGCTCGATCTATCAGGCATCACAGTGCTTCAGGTCGTGATGGGGCGGGCCATAGCCTATCTGGCTCTTATAGGCGCCACCACCTATTGCCTGCGGCGCTATGCGCCCAACTTGAATAGCTTAGAGTTTGTGGCTGCTAGTTCGGCGGGAACCATTTTATCGCTACCTGGTGCGGCGCAGGCCGCAAAATCGGCCTATTTGAAAGGCCGACATGGAGTCGAAGTTCAAAGGTCTCTAGCCATCAGCGGGGTCATAGTCGTCGTTGCGTTGAGTACGGCTTCGCTGACTGCGCTCATTGGTCTCGCTTGGCTCGAGGCACATGGGATGGCCAACCTGCATCTCCTTTGGCTGCTGAGCGCATGCACATTGTTCGGCGCTAGTCTCATTCTCATTTTTGCTGGGAGGCTACCAAAGACTGGTCGTCTGCAACGCTTTTCCTATTTTCCAGAGACCTGGGCTCAAGTCGTGGGAGACCATCGGCGCATGTTGACTGTCGCCACGCTGCTATGCGTAAGGTCGCTATCAAGCTTCCTTGCCTTCGGCCTCCTGTTCGCGGCTTTGGCTAACGTGCCAAATGGCTCGTGGTCGGCGGCGTGGTGGATGCGCTTACCTTCGCGCTGCGGCTTGTCATGATTACCCCTGGCAATCTCGGGGTCTATGAATGGGTTGTTGCCCTCTTATCCAGCAGTGTTGGTTCGACGCTGGTAACTGGTCTCGTCTGTGCGGCAATCTACCGTGCTGCCGGGCTGCTGGTCACTGGCTCGGCAGGGCTGATTTCTGTTTTGCTGCTGGGGGGCTCACGTGATTATCGCAAGGAGAGTGTCAAATGAACGCCGTCAGTGATCGGAGTTTGCCATCGTTCTCGCTCGTTCTCGAGACCGTCAATCTAGAGTTAGCTGATGTAGACGATGTCCGCCGTAGCTTGGCGAGTCTAGCGCAGCAGGATCTTAGTCCCGAAGCGGCGAACGAGGTCGTCTTGGTCGAGAGTGGTGAGGTGCCGCAAGAGGTGCTGGCCACGCTTCGTAAGGACTTTCCCTGGTTAAGCTTGGTCAAGGTTCCGAACGAGACGGGGTATGAAGAGGCCAAAATGGCAGGCGTGAAGGAGACAACGGGCGAAATTATAGTTTTTTTTGACGCCGATTGCGAATACCAACCCGGTTGGTTACGGCATCTCATCGAGGGCTTGGCTGAAAGGCCGGACATCAGCGTCTTAGGTGGCGAGACAATGATCCATACCGACTCGGCGTGGGCCATTGCTTCGGCAGTTCTATTCAGCTTCGATTGGTACACGGACCGCGAGGAAATTTATGAAGCCGAGCGGTTTCACTTTAACAATGTCGCGTTCCGTCGCTCGGCACTTGAGCGCGTCCCGCCCCCGACAAACCTGCCGGTCTTCCGGTTGCCGACGACCTATTATGCGGCGCTCCTGCGCGAACATGGCTACCGCATTGCTCGACAGCCGCTGAGTCGCTGCCGTCATGAGTCGCCAAATGGATTGGCCCACTTTTTCTGGCGCTATATCGTGTTCGGCCTGGACGGCGTTTACACTCAGAAGCTGCCCTGGCCCGGTCGCTCTGGCGCGCACCATAACAGACCATCGCGCGGGTTTTTGTTTGGCCGAATGTTCTCAGTTGGAGCCGATCACCTGACAAAGGTTTCTCGCCGACTTGTACGCATTTTCGCCGAGGATCCCAGACGGCTAATCTATCTACCGGTAGTCCTCCCGCTGGTCATGACGGGAGCTATCCTGATGGTTTGCGGCTTCGTTAGCGGCGCATTCGCCCCGAAGCTCCTGCCTTCCATGATGCCCGATAGCGTAAAACGGGGAACAGCCTATGATACTAGCCGCGCCCCTGTATGAGACTGCTGGCAGAATTTTCACATCCTGCTCAAGTCCACAAATTCAAGCACGTGCTGCGCCGGCTGGAGTTGCGCGGCGCTACGGTAAAGGTGTTAAGCCGTGACAAGGACGTCATGCTTTCTCTGCTTGATGAACTCGGCTGTGACCACCTTTGCATCAGCCGCGCCCGGAAAGGCTATCTAGGCACATTATTCGAACTTCTCGTGCGGGAATGGCGGACGTTCATCGCCGTCTTGCGATTTCGTCCAACGCTCGTGCTGTCGGCGCACTCAGTCGCGATCACCCACGTCGCGTGGCTCATGCGCATCCCGTGCATTGTGCATGAGGACACCGAGTTCGCCACATTGCAGCAACGACTTTTCCTACCATTTGCCTCGAAAATCGTAACAACGACGTCCTATTATAAGGACTGGGGCCCCGCCAATTGCGCATTAACTCGCTGGAACCCCTTGCATACCTTCACCCATCTGAGTTCCAGCCTGATCCTTCTGTCCTCTCGAAATATGGCCTCTCGGCTGAGGAGCCGTATGTGGTGCTTCGGCTGATAGCCTGGCGTGCGCTGCACGACCACGGGGTTTCCGGTTTGAGGCCGGATGACGTTGCCAAGCTAAGCACTACCATTGGGGCAAGCGGCATAAAAAAAATCGTGCTCAGCTCGGAGAATGATCAAGGCAACACACCCTTGGTTGGGGCCATCAAAGTGGCGCCGCACGACCTGCACCATCTGCTCGCTTTCGCCCGGTTGTGCATCTCGGAAAGCATAACGGTTGCAGGTGAATCAGCGGTGCTTGGTGTGCCCACAGTCTTGGCGAATCCACTTGAGGCCGGACACACCCGCGAGCTTGAGCGCTACGGCTTAATCGAACGCATCCTCGACAAGGAGACGTTAGGCGAACGGGTCGGCGCAATATTGGCTGACGAAGGTATCATGAAAACCAAAGCACAGGCGCGAGCGCGCTTGCTCGCCGAGAAGGTCTCCTTCACTGACGCCTTTGAAGATTTGCTCATCAACTTGCACCGCCAATATGCTGGCGCCTATTGACATGAGTTAGGTGGGGATTTCGTTAAGCAACAGTGGCACGCCCAATGCCGCGATGCTAGAGACGCGCGTCCACCGCGATCGGTCTAACAGCACCATCGTCGAAGAGAAGAGTTACGCCGAGTATTAGGAGCCTTCGCGCTCATCCGTCAGCGATCGCCGGATATCGGCCCGAACCGTGTTGAGCGCGGCCAGTACGTGTCCGGGCCGTTTCCACGGGGCGTAGAGAAGAGACTTTCCCAGCGCACCGAGCCCTGCACCGAAACGACCCTTCCGGTAATAAGTGGCGGCGAGTTCGTATTGGACCGCGGAAAGCAGAATCCTCTTCTGAGAAGGTGAAAGTCCGTAGCGTCCCTCGCGGGCGTAGTCTGCGATCTTCCGAGCGGCGGCAACGAGCTTCGCTTCGTTGACGTGCGCGTAGCGGTCGTGATGCACATCGGCGAGTGTTTGGCGCAAGCCGTCGAACGGCGCATGCCTGGCGGCTTTTATCATCCAATCCCAGTCCTCCAACCGGCCCAGGGTCTCGTCCATCGGTCCAGTGGTCTCCCAAAGGGCGCGTTCCACCATCAAGGTGGTGCCGGGCGAGATGCGGCAGCCCCAGAGGATTTCGTCGAGGTCGCTAACTTTCGGCGGAAGCCGCCGGTCAAAAACGCCGTGCTCGCCAACCAACGCAAAGCCAGTGCAGGACATCCGGCGCTCTGTCTCCGCCTCCATGAAAGCGATCTGCTGCGCCAGCTTCTCGCTGCGCCACGTATCGTCGGAGTCCAGAAAGGCGAGATAGCGCCCCGTGGCGGCGCGGGCGCCGGTGTTGCGTGCCGCTGCGGCGCCGCGGTTGCGGCCGTGGTGAATGAGGCGGAAAACGATCTTATCCCGCGCCTCAGAAAGCGCGTCGGCGACACGCTCTGTCGAGCCGTCGTCAACCACGATCAGCTCGTAGTCCTGAAATGTCTGCGACAGAACGCTACTGACGGCCCGCCGCAGGACGTCCTGTCTGTTGAAGACCGGTATGACGATCGAGACGGCTGGCACGCGGGTTGGCTCCGAGCTGATCCCGCACCCTGCCTCGACGGCCCCCCGCCAAATCAACCTGGATGGACGTGCCGACCCTCTAATCTCCAGAAACACTGTATCTTTTCGCGATGGCGAGGCGCCGGCGAGGCTTGTATACAGGCCGCTACGGTTGGTTCGCGCTAGGCGGCAGGGCGCCCGGCGCCAGTGGAGAACGCCCATGGCGGCGAAGCGCCTACGCATCGCCATGTTCAGCACTATGATCAATGGTGGCGCGGGCTATGCAGCGCTTCGCGTGCATGATGCGTTGCGCCTCAGTGGCGCGGGCTCCACGCTCTATGTCGGCCAGGCCGAGCGCGGCAGGCACCCCGGCATCAGGCGACTGCGGGGCGCTGAGGAGGGGTGCCAGCCCAGGCGGGTTCCTGGCTTGACCATTTTCTCGGTGGACCCGCCCGGCATTCCGGACGCCGAGCTCGATGAAATCATCGCGCAGGCGGACATTTTCAATTTGCACTGGTTCGCGCGATTTCTCTCGGTGCGTAACGTCGAGCGCCTGTCCAGCAGCGGGAAACCCGTGATCATCACGGTCCGCGACATGAACCCACTCACCGGCGGCTGCCACTTCTTTCATGGCTGCGAGAATTGGAAGCGCGATTGCTTCCCGTGCCCGCAGTTTATTCCCGATACGCTGCCGCTTCCTGGTGCCACGCTGGATGCGAAGAGGACGCTTTGGAACTTAGAGAACATCACGGTCGTCGTGCTGAGCGACCACACCGCGTCGCTCATCGAATGCTCCCCGCTCTTTGGACAGTGCCGCATCGAGAAGATTCCCAACCCCATCGATGTTTCGATCTTTAAGCCCCATCGTCGGGAGGCCGCCCGCGCGGCGCTCGGCATTCCGCAAGACAAGCACGCGGTTGCCTACCTGCCCTCGTTCGGCAGTTCGGTGAAGGGGGGCTCGCAAGCCGTCGCCGCGCTTGAGCGTTTGGCCCGCGATGTTCCCGCAAAGGATTGCGTGGTCGTATGCGCAGGTGATCTCGAGAAGCCGCTACAGGTACCATTCGAGACGATCGAGGTGGGATTCATCGCCGACAAGCATCGCTTGGCGCAGTTCTATTCCGCGGCTGACGTCACCCTGATCCCGTCGACCGAGGAGACTTTCTCCAACACTGCGGCGGAATCGGTCGCATGCGGCACGCCGGTCGTCGGCTTCCGTGTCGGCGCCATCCCGGAGATCGCGCAAGGCGCGCGAGGGCGCGCGGTCGCGGTGAACGACATTGAGGCCCTCGCAGGCGGCTTGCGCACCATGCTTTCCCGCTCGCAAGACAGGCCGGAGGAGCTTCACCGCTATGTGGCGGAAACCTTTGCCGCGAGTGCGATCGGTCCTCGATATTTGGCCCTGTTCGAGGAACTCCACGGGACCGCCCAAACTCAAACGGTATCGGCTCAGGTTGAGCGGCAAAACGCTCCAGCAGTTCACCGTTTCGACCAGCTGCTAGCCGATTATCGCGTGGTGAGGTTCGATGAGCTCCGCAAGGAGCGAGGCGCCCGAAGGCGTGAGACGCGCGGCCTGCGCGGGCGCTTGAGGCTCATGCTGCGAGTAATTCGCATGTTCTTCGCCGACAACGAAGATTTTAGGCGCCAATTGCGGAGCCTGCTGGAGGGTCGGCGCTGACCGGATCTGTTGCCTTTACAGGTCCGTTCCATGGGGTAGAGAAGGCCTCTGGACTTCGCGGTCGAGAGAGCTGAAGGCCAGACTTTTACGCGTTGCGAGTACGATCAGCATGAAGCCCTCCGACAAATCCTCCTCTAGCGTGCCATCGGATCCGCAGGGCGTTCAGAACCGCGTGCGGGGCGCTATGTCCGCGATGCTGCCGTTCTACCGGCGCCTCCTGCCGACGGAGGTGCGGGCTCTCATCCCCGAGGGTCTGCGGCGCGCTGCCAAATGGGCGCTCGGGATCAAGGATCCGATCGTCCGGGTGCAGGAGTTGCGGGTTCGCCTCAACGATCTTGGGTTCACTGAGCGCGCGCTCGAAGACTTGACCAGCATGTCCGAGAGCGATGAGCCGGTGGAGCGTCAGCTCGCAATTTGGGATCTCGCCGTGTGGCATGCCAACCGCCGCTCGGCGGAGGGCTCCGCGGCTGCACTTGAGCTTCTCGATCGGGGTCTCGATGACGTGGCGCATCCAGAGCTAAGGCGGCGGGAGGCGATCCTGCGGGCGGAGTGTCATGCGACGCTGGGAGAGGTCGACGCGGGGCGTCGAGTGATCGAGGAGGTTCTCCGCGTCACGCAGCATCCAGACCTTCACCTCGCGGCGGCCAACCTGCAGCAGGCCCCCGATGACCGGCAGCGACACATCAATGGCGCGCTGGCGCTTTTCAATCTACCCCATGTGTCGCTAAGGCCCAAAACGGGAGAACCGCTCTACGACTGTCTGACCGTGACCGAGACGCTGCCCCCGGCTCACGGCGCGAAGGTCAGCGTCATCGTGCCGGCCTACAACGCGGCCGACCACATCGGCACGGCGCTTCAATGTCTGATCGATCAAACTTGGCGGAACGTTGAGGTGCTGGTGGTCGACGACCTCAGTACCGACGACACAGCCGCGGTCGTCTCGGAGTTCTCGAGGCGCGAGCCGCGCATCAAGCTCATCCGGGCGGAGGCGAACCGAGGTAGCTACGTCGCGCGCAATATCGCTTTGAGTGAGGCCTCCGGAGAGTTCGTGACGACGCACGACGCCGACGACTGGTCTCACCCTCGGAAGCTTGAGATCCAGGCGCGGTACCTGCAAGCCCATCCCAAGGTCATGGCCAACATGTCCCAGCAGGCGCGCGCCACGAGCGAGCTTGTCTTTCACCGCCGCGGCAACCCGGGGCACTATCTGTTCGACAACATGTCGTCGCTGATGTTCCGGCGGGAACCGGTGCTGCAGAAGCTCGGCTACTGGGACTCGGTACGCTTCGGCGCCGACTCGGAGTTTATCGAGCGAATCCGCGTGAGCTTGGGACGCAACTCAGTAGTAAGCTTAGCACAAGCTGGCCCCCTGTCGTTCCAGCGGCAGTCCGAGAGCTCTTTAACCGGAAGCAGCGTCTTCGGCTTCCATGGTTTCTTCATGGGCGCGCGGCTTGCGTACCACCAAGCCTCGCGTCGCTATCACCGCTCGCGGAAGCGGCTCTTCTACGAGTTCCCCCAAAAGAAGCGCCCCTTCGCCATTCCGGAGCCGATGCAGCCTTTCAGGGAGATCTCCAAGGGCGAGCGGCGGCACTTCGATGTGGTGATCGCCTCGGACTTCCGGATTCCGGGGCGGATCAAGGCGCGTAACCTCCAGCATATAGAGCAAGCCATCAACCGAGGAATCCGGATCGGTCTAATCCAAACGGCATGCTACGATTTCGATCCCACAACCCAGGTTCTTCCCGAGTTCCGCAACCTGGAAGACCGGGGCGAAGTCCAGTTCCTCGTCGCCGGCGAGCACGTGGTCTGCGACCAGGTGGTGGTCCCGCACCCTCCTGTCCTCGAGAAGTTCCAACGCTTCATGCCGGCGGTGGAAGCCGGAGCCGTTCATGTTCTCGTCGAGGAGATTCCCCCGAACCTTTCGGACCTGAGGCGCTGGAGGGTTGGTTGGCGGCATGCGAGGCAAACGCGTCGCGGTATTTTGGTCGTTCCATCACCTGGTTCTCCGGAGACCCGCGCTTGCCCCGAGTTAGCTGGCTAGGGCGCCGAGGGTAACGGGTTTTGAGAAGTCGCCCGGGTCTTGCCGTGCCCCCGAAACTTCGCTAGGGGACTCGAGGCAAGGGAGACGGGGATTGAGGGGCGATGCGTGCGTTCAGGGACTATTGGGATCTGCCTTCAGTTATTTTCCTTGCGATCCTTATTGCGGGTGCCGCTGCCCGCTTCTACTTCGCCGACGTCAATTCATACTGGCTCGACGAGCATTACTCGGTCGTGGTCTACGGCATCGCCCATGATTCCGTGTCCGATGCATCCACAGGCTGACCCGCTCGATACATCCGCCGCTTTATCAGTTCATCCTATACAACTGGATGGTGGTTTTCGGAGACAGCGAGGTCGCGACGCGCTCGCTGTCCAATCTCTACATTGTCGGCGCGACCTGTGCCTCTATCTCGCAGTCCGGAGGGTCTACGGCGCGTGGCTCGGCGTCATCGTAGCGCTCTCGTTCACGCTGATGTTCACGCCGACCTATTACGGCATGGAGACGCGCTCCTACGCGCAGAGCATCTTCCTGTCTTCACTGTCGACGCTCTGTCTCGTCTATGCGCTGCCTCGGATCGCCGAGAAGTCGTGGCGTGCCCTGCTCAAGGATGGATGGTTCTACGCGTTACTGGCAGCGAACACGGCGCTGCTCATGACGCACTACTACAACGCGATGTTCCTAGCAGCGCAAGGCGTCTTCCTCATCATCTATCTCCTGTACCGCAGTGAACGGCCGTTCGACGCGATCGCCAAGACATTCGCGGTGGGCGTCGTGCCCGTGATCGTGCTCCTGCTCGTTTGGGGGCCGGTGATGATGAAGGTCTACGGCAAACATTCCGACGGCTACACGGTGGATGGTATGCCCAAGCTTCCTTGGGAGACCCTATCGGCGACGGTGATACAGCCGAACTTCGGGAGCTACTATACCTATTATGCCGTCGTTCTCCTGATCGCATTGGTGACAATCACGACCTTGGTAAGGGTCGTGCGACGCACGGACGGCGAGACACTCTTCACGTTATGGTTCATACTGGCCGCGCTTACGCCGGTACTCTTCGCCTTCCTCCTCTTTCTCTTCTCGGGGCACGAACGCTATAGCGACCGCTACTTCGCTTTTTCGGTTGGCCCGTTGTCTGTCCTCGTAGTCATCGGTATTTACCAGATCATGATGCTGTTGAGCCGCATGGTGCCGGTGTTGAGCCGTGCGGCGCTGTTCGCAACGGCGGTGTTCGCGGTCTACTTAGTCTATCCCGGCGGCTCTTATGGCCTGGAGAAGCCCAAGGCCGACTGGCGTGGCATCGCCGAGGCCATTGTGGAACGCATCAATCGCGAACCAGACAAGAAATTCGTGGTCTACGAAACCACGTTTAAAAAGTACCCCACTCTTAATTACTACTTGAGCAGGTTCTCCAACGACATCCGTGTCCACGAGATCTTACAGCGCCGTTTTGAGAGGAAGAAGGAGCCGATCTCAATCGCGGTGCCAAACGCCGACTATGCGATTGTGGCCTTTACCCACCAGAAGACTGAAGACTTTCCTAGGACGCTCGAGGCTTTCGATCGCGATATGACGCTTCAGGAGAAGCACTTCAACTCATGGAGTCACGGTTATCTCGTCTACTCGATCCATTGAAAAAAGCGCTGTTCCGAGGGCGGCGAAAGCCAACCCGAGAGAAGGCCAGTCGACTCCCACGGTCATTCTCGGCTACAGAAGAAGGCAGGCTGCAGAGGTCTCGTAGATCTCCTAGCCGGGGGTGGAGATGACCGGGTTGGGCGTTCAGACAAAGCCGCATTCCGCGCGCGAGAAAACCGCCAAAAGCATCTCGGTGGTCATACCGGTTTTCAATGAGCGGGAATCGCTGCTCTCCTTAAAGGAAGCTTTGCGGAGCGTTGCCCAGGACTCGCCTGAGATCGGATCGCTGCGAATCATATTCATCGACGACGGTAGCACCGACGGCTCTTGGCAAATCATCGCCGACATGGCGAAGGATGATCCGGAGATTACCAGTATCCGGCTGCGCCGCAACTTCGGCAAGGCGGCCGCACTGGACATCGGCGTCCGCGAAGCCGCGACAGACGTTATTATCACGATGGACGCGGACCTGCAGGACGATCCTAAGGAAATTCCGAAGTTCCTGGCCAAGCTCGACGAAGGCTACGATGTCGTGTCGGGTTGGAAAGAGGCCCGCAAGGACAACGCCGAAAAGACGCTTCCCTCTAAGGTCTTCAACTCCGTGACTTCGCGGCTTACGGGCGTGAAGCTGAGAGACATGAACTGCGGCTTCAAGGCTTATCGTCGCGAGGTCTTCGAATCAATCGCGCTCTATGGCGAGCTTCACCGCTACATTCCCGTCCTGGCAGACTCTGTCGGATACCGGATCGGCGAAATTCCGGTGAGGCACCACGCCCGCAAGTTCGGCGTCTCCAAGTACGGCTTCAAGCGCTACTCACGCGGATTCCTCGACCTTCTGACCACTCTGATGATTACACGTTACGACCGCCGCCCGGGACACCTTTTCGGAGGCGCCGGGCTGTTGCTTTCATTCATCGGCGCCGTCGTACTGACCTATCTCACGATCATTAAAATCGCGTTCGGCGAATCCATCGGCGAGCGGCCTCTGCTGCTTCTGGGCGTGTTGCTCGTTATCGTGGGTGGCCAGCTGTTGCTGTTCGGCATGCTGTCCGAACTGATCATTCACCGAACAGAGCCTCTCAACACTCGGGCCATCGTAGCCGAAGTGGTGGGTGACCCGAAGCGTTAGTACGAACGGTGCCGAATCGTATCGCCTCTCTCGCCCTGTCGGGCCCACGCCATGAACAAGTTCAGATCTGCTGCCTATGCGTTTCTTGAACAGCACGCAGCGCTCATCGTCGTGCTCTTTTTGGGTTTCGTGCTGCGCAGCTATTTGGCGCCGTGGCGTCCCTATTGGTATGACGAGTTCATATCGGTTTACCTCGATGGTTCTAATCACGATACCGTTTTCGATGCTATCCTCTCGCTGGCGTACAGCTCGATCCATCCGCCGCTGTACCAATTCATTCTATATAACTGGATGGATTTGTTCGGGACGAGCGAACTTGCGACGCGCTCGCTGTCCAACGTCTACGTCGTAGGGGCGACCCTTTGCCTCTACCTCTTCTCCTACAAAGTCTATGGGAAGCGCGTGGCGCTCGGTTCCGCCATCATCTTCACGGTGATGTATTTCCCGATGCGATACGGCTTGGAGGCACGTTCATACGCCCAGACCCTATTTCTGACGTGTCTCTCCTCGCTGCTCCTCTATCGCTACGTCACCAAGCTGCCGAGGCCGTGCAGCTGGCGAGGGCTTCTCAATCGAAGGTTGGTGTGGCTGACGCTGGCGAACGCTGGCCTAATCATGACGCACTACTACAACGTCTTCTTCCTAGGCGCGCAGGGTCTCTTTCTTCTGATCTATCTTCTTACGATTAAGCCGCATTTGAGCGCCATTGCCGAGACCGCAAAGGCTGCGTTGATTAGTGTTGTTCCGGTGGTCTTGCTTCTCTTTAGCTGGGGCTGGGCAATGGCGTATCGCTACGCTCAGTTTGAGGAGCGCGGTACCTACAGCGCAGATTTCCCTTCAGCTGACCCGTGGACAATTTTCTCTGACTACGTGATAGACCGACATTTGGCGGGGCAGACCTCGGCGCCCTAGCGCCAGTAGCCGTGGCGGCAGTGTTGATCCTTCTGACAATCCAGGGCGTGTGGGCCGTCTATCGATACGATGGACGGGGCGCTGAGGACCGTGGCTACTTCACACTCTACGTTGTCATCTGGGCCTTTGTGCCCTGTGTCATGGCATTCTTGCTGTTTCTTGTGGCTCACGCAGAAAGATACAGCGCGCGATATTTCATTTTCTGTGCGCCACCCCTCGCTGTCATGACGCTGCTTGCTGTGGAGAACATCTTTCTGTCTGCCAAAAAGCTTCTCTCAAAGATTAAGGCGCTTGATCCGGCACGTCACTACGTCCGGTATTCGTTGATTTACGCCATCGTCGTGGCCCTCGCGATAGCGGCTCCAGGGGGTCGCCAAGCTGCATCTCTGATCAACGAAGATTATCGCGGTATAGCTCAGCTCGTGGTGAATACGGTTCGCGGAAATCCAAGCGAAAGCTATGTCCTGTATGAAGCCAATCATACTGGCACGCTCAACTACTATTTGCCGAAGATGAGCAAGGGAGGGGTGAGGGTCGAGGACAAGATACGGCCATCTTACGAGAAGTTGTCCGCGCAAAAGTTTCGAGAAAAGATCGACGAGATCGATGGCCACGACTTTTTGATTGTAGCCTTCACGCATAAGCGGCTCAAAAGTTACCCAAGGACTGTGCGCCGGCTAGATGAGCTTTATACGAGGCACATTACGCAGCTTGATCGAAGGGGCCGCGGGATCATCGTTTGGGACACGAGGAAGTAAGCAGCTACCGCTTGCTGGACCATCGGCTCTCGAGAATCATCCCGCGAACACCAAGCATAGCGATCTTCCGGCGCGCCACTGACTTGAGATAGCCGCGCCGGTCCCGTTGCGCCTTGACAATTTGAGACACGAAACCGACGGCGCGATCGGCCAGAAGGGCCGCGACATAGGATTTGTTTATCGCGGCCTCCGGCTGGGTGCGATCATAGCGAGGCGCTCCATAGGCTTGCCGCATATACTTTCTATGAGGCTGAGTTGGCGTGGCGAGAGCTGCGTGCGCCAGAGGTCGATGCGATCCGGGTCCGGCGGCTTGTCGAGAAGCGCGTGAGCTTGGCTGTACCAGGATCCGTACTCGCGCATCTCGTTGCCCTTCGGAGCCGCCATCCCCGCCTCGTACTCGATGCCGAGATGCCCGCATACCTTCCTGAGCACCGGTTCAGGGTCTCGTACCAGATCCTCATACCGAACGAGAAGGACATCGTCGGGAAAGCGGTCCTGCAGATCAAAGCCTGCGGTTACGTCCTTCAACCACCGCAACGCCGCGAAGAAAGCGTTGCTCCGATGCACGTCTGAGCGGATCAGCGATGATACGACAGCCCGCGGGTCCCGCACGACATTGACAAACTTGGCGTGCGGCCATGCCCTCTTGAGGAGGGCGCCGTATCGCACGAAGCGCGGTGTTTTCTGTCCCCAGATTGTCTTGCCGACCTTGGCGAGATATAGATCGTGCAACTTCTCGATCGCCTCGCGGGCGTCCCCGGCTTCGGTGAGATCGCTGGCGCGGACATCCACGCCCCATTCTTCTAGCTCGTACTCTCGGACCAGCATCGCGAACAGCCGTCTGCGATCGATGTTCTGCGAGGCGCGTAGGTAGTCGACGATGAACAGAGACTCCAAAGGGATGGCGACTTGAGAGTGACGATTGAGCATGGTGCGCAGCAGCGTGGTTCCCGATCGCCCGCAGCCGACGACGAAGAAGGGCGAAACCGCAGAGCTACGCTTATCTCGGGAGGGCGTCAGGTCTCATGACTCCGAATGATGCGATGGCTTCACAGGAACCGGAACGAAGCGTTGCACGAGCCAGCCCATTGCGGCAAAGAGAAGATCGCCCAAGGTGGTGGCGACCCGGAAGGCCAACGCAAGAAGGGTTGCCTCTGCGACAGGTATCGTTAATGCCACCAAGGCAGCCATCATGATCGCCTCGCGGACCCCCAACCCGGCTGTCGCCCCGGGGGTGATGTAGCCCAAAGTCCAGGCAGCCGCCCACACAGCAATGGCACCGCTAGGGCAAGCTCGCCAGAACCGAGCACAGGCATCGCGAGCCACCAAAGAGCCGCGCCTCCGACCACGCGGGCGCCAATATGCAGAAGCAGCGCTGCGATGCTTGCTTGGAGAACCTGCGCCCGGAAGAAAGGGCTGAGGAAGCTCTGCAGGGTCTCTCTTCGTCCAAGGAGGAGGGCTGCCATCCCCGCGCCGACGACCAAGGCCAGAGAGCCAACCACCAAAAGGAGAAGGCTGGTGCTGCTGCTCAAGTCCGCCACTGCATTGCGCACCAGCGGCGCGCCGAAAAGTAGCGCCACGAGCGTGGAGGCGATCAGGATCAGCACCACCTCTGTGAGAAAGCCCCACGCCGCAGCCCTGTGGTCGACGCCACGTTGGCGGAGCATGAAGTACCGCCCGATATGGTGGACCACGTTTGATGGGACATATTTATAGATCTGCGAGATCGCGTAGATGCAGAAGCCTTCGCGCCAGGAGATAGGAATCTGCGAAATGCTCATGATCACGAGGTACCATGCTGCGAATATGAGGCAGAGACAAACGGTGAAAATCGCGGCAGAGGCGAAAATTCCAGCCAGGACCGCAGGATCCCGCCATGCGTCCGTCTCCAAAAAGTCGGAGGTCGATATGCTCCAGCCGATGAGGGCGAGAGCGAGCGCCGTGATCGCCCAGCCGATGAAGCGCAGGCGCTGCTCTATCAGGAGCTTATCCTTCACAGCCAAGCCCTCGAGAGCGTGTGAACCCAAGGCCGCATTGTTTTCAGTTTGACTTGCTGCTGCCCGACGCCAAAGGCGGTCGGGGCATGGTTAGCATCGAGCCCCCTCGAACGCCAGAAGGCCGCTCTGGACGGGACGAACCTTAGGGCCTAAGAGAGCGCCACGGTGACCAAGCGCAAGGGGGATTACCGCCTTCAGGGCGGTACGCCGCGCGGCGCGACCTGCAGAACAGAACGAGGCGGCCCCTCGGGAACGCGACATGGACGCAGCCGCATACAGGGACTATCAGCGCGAAAGCGAGAGTTGGCTCAAGAAGGGGCGCCGGAATCTGCTGAGCTCAATGGTGCGGCAGTCCGGAGGCGGCCGCAAAGATCTCAAGCTCCTGGAGGTGGGAGCCGGCGTAGGCCAGAATGTGCCCGCCTTGCTGGAGTTTGGCCAAGTCGATGTCGTTGAAATCAGCGACGTCGGCCTGGAGGCGCTCAGGAAAATCGGCGGGATCAGGCACGTCATGGGCGATCCCATCCCGTTCGATCTCAAAGAGACCTACGACGTTATCGTCGCCATGGATGTGGTGGAGCACATCGAGGACGACAGAGAAGCCTTGAACTGGATGGCTCAGCACCTGAAGCCCGGCGGCTTTCTCTTTGCCACGGTGCCGGCCTACCAATGGCTCTTCTCGGAGCATGACGTCGCTCTGCACCATTTTCGGCGCTACACCGCCCGTCAGCTCAAGCGCGCGTTTCCCCCCTCGGTCGAGGTCGTGCGATGCGGCTACTTCAATTCCGTCCTCTTTCCCGTCGCCGCCTCGGTTCGCCTCAGCAAGAAAGTCGTGCGCCGAAGCTCCAAGGAGCGGCCGGCTCGCAAGCAAAGCGGTCTGATGCCGCGACCGGTGAATGCACTCTTTCAAAGCGTTCTCGATTCTGAGGTGTGGGCCATACGGAAGGGTCTCGATCTTCCTTTCGGTCTCTCCGTATACTGCCTTGCGAAACGGCCGCCTGGGCAATTTTGACCTTTGGGAGGAGCCGCATACCGCAGCCGCCAGAGCCACGTCGCCAGCTTCCCGCAAATAGTCTGATGAACTACGGTGAGCCAAAGCTTCCGATGTTCCAAAATGGCCTCACACCATCGTGAGGATGAAACAGTGGCTTCGCTTCGTAAGCAGTCTCCGGACGCCCGGTAGGACTGAGATCCCCGATCCGATCGCGAGCCGCAAACCAGATCGGTAGGAAGCGATCCTGGTCAAAGGCATCATTTTGTGGGAATGGCCAGCGGCTCTGCCTGAAACCAAGGAACCAGCGGACACCTCTCTTAAGGCTGCCGCCCCTAGGAGGGTTGTAAGTCCAAAAATTGACGTTCCACCGCATCGCGAGCTCAGAAAGATTGATCCAACTTTGGAGATTGAAGCAACAATAATGCTGCGTCGTTTTGCGTTGGAGTTCGTGGGGCTGTGAGCCGTCAGCCGCGAAGTGAGACCCTATCCTTGACTGTGCTCGGGCGAGCGTCTCGTACAGCGTCTCTTTTCGGCCCAAGAAAGAAGCGATTGCGGCTACCTGCAAGTCATAACAGGTACCATGGTTATTCTTCGCCGCTCGTTCCTTCCTACCTTGCTTGGAGTCCATGAGCCAAGACAGATAAGCGTCTAGCCACGCAGAGAATGCCTCGACCTCTCTCCGGCTGATACTTCCTGCACGGTCAAGGATCCGAACCGCATCGAGGTAGAAGTACAAGTCCTTCATCTCGATAATGCCTGACGAGTATCCAAGATTGCTATTGTATCCGGCACGAACCTGGCTATAGACCAAGTGCGGGTTCATGCGACTCTCTTCGGCTATAAAAAACCTCCTGAAAATATTGCCGGCGTGGTCAGCGAAGACCTGATTGCCGGTGAGCTGCCACGCCATTGCTAGAACAAATGAGTCATCGAAGACACGCTGGAGGCGGCTCCGGTCATATTTGTCGCTCTCAGGCTCGAACAAGCTCGTACCGGGTATTCTCTCACCATCCCTTCGGACGTAGGGGAGACCGTCGGGGGTATCGGGGTTTGGCCACCAGTAGGGGGCCGGATGCCAGTAGTCTTGCGCACACCCACTCGGCGGGAGGGTCGTCTTGTCGACCACTGAATACGGTCCACGACTTAAGGCCTGCTCAGCCGTTTGCTGTATTAGGTCAATCAAGTGTGAAATTTTAGGGTCTGAAGATCGCCTTTCCTGATCCAAGACCAATTCTCTGACGCTTACCAACGTCTCTTTCGATGTTCCGGCAACTGACGCATCAAGGGCATGAAGAGTTGAGAGAATGGCGCTTGTGTGCGCTAAACTACGCTGCTCCCTGTCCTCAATCTCCTGATCTGCCACCCCTGAGGATAGGCGAGCAACCCAGCCGGCGACTCCGAATTGTCGTGCCTCTTCGGACAGAGTTCGACGCTGTTGATCCCACGCATCATCCTTATAGTGGTCCCACTCGCCAGCGACCTGAAGCCGCCAAAATAGCTCGACGTTTGAGTGTCTCCCGTAAGTAAAGTCTTCATCAAAACTTTCAGCGGCATCCTTCCGGAACACGAGCTGCGGCTCTTCACTCTGGTTACACTCGACCCGCTCCGAGAGGAGATCCTCGTTCGAGGCAACGCGTGTCATGGGCACCACAAAGTATTTTAGGTAGGGCTTGTGCTGTACGTCTGACATGAACTGACGCCAGCCTTGATTCGTAAAGAAGCAGGTCCCGTCAAATGGGAGAACCCATTTTGCTAGTCCGCGCCCCTCGCGCAGAACTGAGTTTTTGGCTCCGTTGTTATGAATGACGTAGTTGGCCTTCGAGCGATGGAGACTCATCAGCAAGCGCTGGCGTTCGGACACGCTCAAGAGATCCATCGTTGGGCCAGTCAAGAGCTCTGGTTCTGGCAGAGATTGGAGGTCAAAACCGATCCTCGCGTACTCCGAGCGATCGAATGGTACGACCGTGTAGGTCGCTCCGAATCTTTCTAGCAGAGCGACTATTTTCTGCTCCTCTTCTTGGTCAAAGATTCTGTAGACCAAGTAGCGCTTTTGGCAATTTGGAAGCGCCTCTTCGTGTTCAAGAATGAACTGAAGATTTGTTCGCGACTGTCCGGCTACAGGTGGATACAGATCGACTCCAACGATCCGGTAGAGGACGAAGGTATCTCGTACTGCCTGTAGCCCACTCTCTCTAGACTCCCGCTTGAGAGCGCGCACCTCGCTAAAGGTCAACGGCCGTTGAAAGAAGGAAGATGCCTTGCGGCTTGGGCAGCTGCTCTGAGAAAACCAGCGCACTATGCGTCCCTTGGCTTGCGATCTGCCGAGTTCACATCCATTGGCACAAAATACTCGGCAGCAAGGGGCCGTAACTCGTCAAGCGAAGCGAGCCCGGAAAAGCCCGAACGGAAACGCTCGCGAAAGGTGGCTTATCCTCTGGGACAGTCTCCCGAAACTGCTTATCAGCATCAATCTCCACAAGGACGCAGTTTGGATCATAGACAAGCTGATCTTGAACGCGGGCTATGACGGTGAGTTCGTTGTCCGCCTTGTGCGCTTTGTAAGCTGGGAAGAAGACAGGCCCCCCGTAAAGCTGTTTCACCCAGCTTAGACGCACCAACCCGAAGGCGGCGATGCGCCCTCGCCACTTTCCGCAGTTGAAGGCAAGCAGGCCGCGGTTGGTCTCCTCAAGACGCGCGTGTGCACTTCGGAGCCAGTCAACTCCCGGAAAAGCATCCTCCGCAACGTAAGCCAGATATCGAACGCGCAACTGAGCAGCGGTGTCGTTCAGGGTTTTGATGAAGCCCTGTCGCACCGTGTCCTCCACAATAAAGACGGTGGTCGTCATCCCCGCCCTCTTCAACAGGATCTTTGCGGTTTCGGTGGCCTTCGCGACATTTAGGCTTGGCATAACAATGGCGACGCCATCGGGGTCGCTGTATGACAGGAGGTGCAACTTTTCTACGCGTGTTGTTTTGATCAGCGCATCCATAGTCAGACTACTTTCTTTCAGCAAGACCGTTGTACATGGTAACGGTCGGCATCTGCCGGTGCGTCAGCTCGCAAGACGGCGAAGCGAAACGGCACCAAGATTTGAGCGACGGATCGGCAGGGCCCGTGGCAAATCTCCTTTGCGTACACGGCCATGGTGAATTGTACCCGGCCTATAGGCAAAAGCACGCTTGAGACTGGAATCTTGTCTCCAAGAAAGTTTGGCTGGCTGCTTAGGTGCCGATCTTCATGCCCTCCCCGACCCCGTTAGAGCCCGGAATCCCACGTCGACTCGGGCGGCGCAATGGGTTCTTGCGGCTCAGAACTGCAGGCTCTAGAGAGTAGCCACGAAATGCTATAGTACCGGCATTTATGGGGAGTTTGCCGTGAAGATTTGTATGATTGGCGCGGGATATGTGGGGCTGGTCTCAGCCGCCTGCTTCGCTGACTTCGGCTGGAACATTATTTGCGTCGACAAGGACAATGATCGCGTCGAGGGGCTGAAGAAGGGCCGAATTCCGATCTACGAACCCGGCCTTGACGACCTCGTCGAGAGGAACGTAGCCGCCGGCCGCATGCACTTCACTATGTCGCTCGAGGAAGGCGCCCGGGGCGCCGATGTGATCTTCCTAGCTGTCGGAACGCCGATGCGCCGTGGCGACGGTTACGCCGACCTGAGCTACGTCTTCGAGGCCGCCGAGGAGCTCGCGCAGCATGTCGGGTCAGAGATCGTCGTCACCACAAAGTCAACCGTGCCGGTCGGCACCAGCCGGGAGCTCGAACGGCGGTTGCGTGCTCTGCGCCCCGATGTCGACTTTGCGGTTTGCTCGAATCCCGAGTTCTTGCGGGAGGCTTCCGCCATCCGCGACTTCACCCACCCTGATCGTGTGCTCATTGGTGTTGACAGTCCGCGCGGTCGAGAGGTCATGGCGCGGCTATACGAGCCGTTGGCTCTGCGCAAGGCGCCAATAGTCTTCACCAGCCGCGAGTCCGCCGAACTAGCCAAATATGCCGCTAACGCCTTCCTTGCCATGAAGATCACCTTCATCAACGAGGTGGCGGACCTTTGTGAGATGGTTGGGGCCGATGTCGGTGAGGTGGCGAATGCCATCGGTGCCGACGGTCGCATCGGATCAAAATTCCTGCATGCCGGTCCCGGTTACGGTGGCTCTTGCTTCCCCAAAGACGTCAGCGCCCTTGTCAGGACGGCGCGCGAAGCGAGATGTCCGGTTTCACTCGTGGAGCAGGTCGAGAAAGTCAACGCAGAGCGCAAGATCTCAATGGGGACGCGCATCGAAGAAGCCGCTGGCGGGTCCGTGCGCGGCAAGACGATCGCGATCTTGGGCGTAACCTTCAAGCCTAACACCGATGATATGCGTGAAGCGCCTAGCCTCGTGATCGTGCCGATGCTCCAAGCTCGCGGCGCAACGGTCAAAGCGTGCGACCCCCAGGGTCGCGAAAATGCGGAGATGTTGTTGCCGGAAGTGGAGTGGTGCAGCAGTGCGCTCGAGACCGCGAGGGACGCCGACGTTCTGGTGGTGCTCACGGAATGGAATGAATTCCGTGCCGTCGATCTGAAGCAGCTTCGGGCAACGATGCGCGGCGACGCACTCGTGGATCTGCGGAACGTTTACCAGCCGGCGCAGGCGGAAGCCGCAGGCTTCACCTATCGAGGCGTGGGACGGGGTGCTGGCACTCTCAAGTCTCCGCGTCAACTAGATGTCGCGCTATCGCGGCAGAACGGCCTCGCAATGGAGATCACAAATACGGACGCCGGCTAGCGGTTTGTTTCTCAGGGCTCATCCGCCATCGCGGCGCCGCGTCGGGCCAATTGCGCTGGATCGCCGCAATCTTGGCGAATTCTTGCGCGAGACCGAAGTCGCAGGGGTGTCGGGAACAGCCGGCATCCAACAGAACCTCGGCCGCCGGCAGGTCCCGTCGAGCGTAAGACGCGGCTTACCTCGATGTGGCGGGGAGAGCCCGTTTCCCCACGAGAAACGACCAGGGGACGCCCCCTTGCGAGCACAACCATAGAGGTTTTTAAATAGATAGGACGTGTTCGGATTGCACGCCTTCTGCTGAGCCAAGTTTCATGTCATGCAACCCCAGGCAAGCCCATTGGGCTGGTGCGGGAGGGGGCTTATAGAGTTGCGACGGCGGGCGGGACGCCGTATCTATGTTACTCTAGGTTGTCCTGCGTCAACGTAGCGTGGTGTTGGGGGTTGGTTGTCTATCAGCGTTGAGGACCTTGAGATTCCGGATGTCAAAATCATCCGGCTTCCCAAGCATGGCGACGATCGGGGGTTTTTTACCGAAACGTACAGCAGGCGCAAGTTTGCTGACGCCGGCGTTAATGTCGACCTCGTTCAAGACAACCATGCTTTTTCTGCGCACAAGGGAACTCTACGGGGGCTGCACTTCCAGGTCCCTCCCTTCGCGCAAGCCAAACTCGTGCGCGTGGCCAGAGGTGCCATACTCGATGTCGCGGTGGACTTACGGGTCGGGTCGCCGACTTTTGGACGTCATGTGTCGGCCGTCATCAGCGCAGAGGAATGGAATCAGATTTTTGTCCCTGTTGGCTTCGCCCATGGGCTCCTCACGCTAGAGTCTAACACCGAGGTGCTTTACAAGGTGAGCGACGTATACTCGCCAGAGCACGACAAGGGCCTGTTGTGGAATGATCCGGCGCTGGGGATCGCCTGGCCGGTCACCGACGTGATCCTTTCTCCTAAGGACCGGGCACAGCCGCTACTTGCCAACTTGCCAGCCTATTTTCAGTTCGAGGGGGTGAAGCCGTGATTGTCGTGGTGACCGGCGGCGCCGGGTTCATAGGGTCGGCATTGGTGCGGATGCTGATCAATGAAACGTCTGTCAACGTTGTCAACGTCGACAAGCTCACTTACGCCGGAAACCTTGCCTCGCTTGCAGTGGTTGAGGGAGATCCCCGCTATCGTTTCGTCCGAGCCGATATCTGCGACGGTCAAGCCATGACTGAGCTCTTTCGCGTGATGGAGCCCGATGTTGTGATGCATCTCGCAGCAGAAAGTCATGTCGATCGGTCAATCGATGGCCCCTCGGACTTTATCGAGACGAACATCGTGGGCACTTACACACTGCTCGAAGTGGCGCGCGCCTATTGGTCGTCGCTGCCGCCGCAGAAGCAGGAAGCATTTCGCTTCCATCACATCTCCACGGACGAGGTTTATGGGTCACTGGGGGACATCGGAAGCTTCACGGAGACGACGCCCTACGCTCCGAGCAGCCCATATTCTGCGAGCAAGGCTTCCTCCGACCATTTGGTCAGGGCCTGGCATCACACCTTCGGGCTCCCGGTGGTCATCACTAATTGCTCCAACAACTATGGCCCCTACCAGTTTCCGGAAAAGCTCATCCCGCTGACCATTTTGAACGGCTTGGAAAGCAAGCCACTTCCCGTCTATGGTCAAGGCACCAACGTCAGAGACTGGCTCTATGTCGATGACCATGCGCGCGCCCTGTGGACGGTAGTAAGCCGCGGCGAGATTGGCGAAACGTACAATATTGGCGGCGAAGCGGAGCTTCGTAACATAGACGTTGTGCGGCAGATCTGTGACCTGCTGGATGAGTGCGTTCCGCATGCTATCTCGAAACACGAACTGGTTACATTTGTTGCCGACCGGCCGGGCCACGATGCGCGCTACGCGATGGACATCAGCAAGATCAAGCGGGAGCTGGGCTGGGAGCCGCGGGAGAGCTTCGAGGCCGCACTGCGAAAAACTGTCCATTGGTACATCGAAAACACCCGGTGGTGGGAGGACATTCGCAATGGGCGCTATGCGGGCAAGCGGCTAGGATTGCAGAACATCGCGGCTACAGTCTGATGGCGGGAATTCTACTTACTGGCGCCAATGGTCAGGTCGGCTGGGAGATCGCTCGGCAGGCCAGACTTCTCGGCCTGCCTTGCCAAGCTTTGGAGAGAACGTCACTCGATATCACCGTGGCTGACGCAGTGCTTCGCGCCGTCGTACATTTCGCGCCCCTCGTAGTGATCAACGCCGCAGCATATACGAACGTCGACAAGGCTGAAACCGACTCAGAGACAGCATTCTCGGTCAACCGGGATGGAGCGGCCCACTTGGCTCACGCCTGCGCTAGAGTCGACATACCCATCATCCATATTTCGACCGACTACGTATTCGATGGAACCAAGAAGACGCCTTACACCGAAGACGATCCCGGCTCTCCTCTTAGTATCTACGGAGAGAGCAAACTGGCGGGTGAGGCGGCCGTCCGTGAGTATTGTGCGAAGCATGTAGTCTTGCGAACGGCGTGGGTTTACGGGCTTCACGGCCCAAACTTCGTGAAAACCATGTTGCGGCTCGCAGGGGAGCGAGACCAGATCAAAGTTGTCGATGATCAGTTCGGCAACCCGACCTTTGCCGGAGACCTCGGCAGGGCGATTTTGACGTTGGTTCGGCGGTTGCAGTTAGGCACATGGCCGAAGCAAGGCTTCGGCACGTTCCATCTCGCGGGCGAGTGGACAACCAGCTGGTGTGGCTTTGCCCAAATGATTTTTGAAGAAGCTCGTCCTAGGCTGGCGCACGTACCAGCGATAGAGCCGATCACGACGGCTGATTATCCTACGCTAGCAAAGAGGCCTGCCTACTCGGCACTCGATTGCGGCCGCTTCGCTAGAATCCATGGTATCGCCATGCGACCTGGCAGAAGCGCTTTATCCGAGATGCTCGATACGACCCTTGGTCTTTTTCCGGCTAAGGGAATAAGGAAGTTCTAGCGGAGTTGGGGAAAAAGCAATGAAGGGGATAATTCTGGCTGGGGGATCCGGCACGCGACTCTATCCGGTCACGAGGGCAGTATCCAAGCAACTGCTACCAGTCTTCGATAAGCCCATGATCTACTATCCCCTAAGTACGTTGATGCTCGCGGGAATCCGGGACGTCTTGGTGATAACCACTCCTCAGGATGCAGCCAGTTTCGTCGAGCTTTTGGGAGACGGCAGCCAATGGGGCATCTCGATACAATTTACTGCTCAGCCGCGACCGGACGGGCTCGCACAGGCATTCATCTTGGGGAAGGAGTTCATTGGAAAAAGCTCCTGCGCGCTCGTGTTGGGGGACAATATCTTCTTCGGACACGGCCTCGTGGACCTATTGCGGCGATCATCAGCCTTACAGATGGAGCGACCATCTTTGCGTATCAAGTGCCGGACCCGGAACGCTACGGCGTTGTACATTTCGACGAAGAGCTCAGGGCCACAGATCTGGAAGAGAAGCCGACTAGTCCGCGTTCTAACTGGGCGGTGACAGGGCTTTATTTTTACGATAACGACGTCGTCCGTATTGCTGAAAGTATAATGCCAAGTGCGCGCGGCGAGTTGGAAATTACTGACGTTAACAAGGCCTACCTAGAACGTGGGAGACTTGGTGTCGAGAAGTTGGGTCGGGGCTATGCATGGTTTGATGCGGGGACCTGTGAAAGCCTTTTGGAGGCATCGTCTTTTGTTCGGGCTATTGAGAGGCGACAGGGAATGCGAATCTCAGTCCCCGAAGAGATTGCATTTGACAATGGTTGGATTGATTCTGATGAACTGGGCCGATTAGGCAAGTCCTATAAAAACAATGAATATGGAGAATATCTCGTCAGGCTTTCTTCATCATAGACTTCGCACTCCGTTTCCTCTGCTAAGAACCTGCCATGGCCAAACAACAACAGGCTGTTGCTGCGATAATCCCATTGCACAATGGTGGGAAGTATATCGAAGGGTCACTCAACAGCATCCTGTCTCAGTCTGTCCTTCCGACGGAAGTGGTGGTCGTCGACGACGGGTCTACGGACGATGGCCCAATAATCGTCGAAGCATTTGCGGATAGGAATGAGAAGATCAGGCTTGTGCGGCAGCAACAAGAGGGGCAGTCGTCGGCGAGAAATCGTGGCGCTAGAGAGGTGAAGGAAGCGTTGCTCGCTTTCTTGGATCAAGATGATCTATGGCTACCCGATCACATCGAGAATCTCATAGAGCCGTTTGCAGAGCGTCGAGCGAGACCACTGGGTTGGGTGTATAGCGATGTCGATCTGATGGATGAGAGAGGTTGTGTATTCAAGCGCTCCTATCTTGGGGCCACCAACCGGGGAGAGGAACATCCAAAGCGCACGCTGGCGGCTTGTTTGCGGAATGACATGATGGTGTGGGTCTCTTCAGCTGTCATTTCTCACGAAGCATTTGACGCAGTTGGAGGATTTGACGAGACTTTGCGTGGCTACGAAGATGACGATCTTTGGTTGCGCTTTTTCCAAGCTGGATTCGACAATGTCTTTGTTCCGGAGGTCTCAACGAGAGTGCGCAGACATGGTGCATCCGCTACACATTCAGACCGTATGAAAATCTCAAGAGGCCTATACGGAAAGAAACTTTTAGAGGCCTATGAGAACGGTTCGGGATCAAACGCAAACCTCGTCAAACATCACATTATTCATCGTTTTGTGGAAGCGGAGCTGAGAGATATCCGCCGCTGCATGAGAACAGATGACCACACAAAGATGGTGGCCTGCATGAACAACCTAAAGGGGTATCAGCCCTACTTGGACGCTGATACTGAACGTCGCGTCGTAGAGGTTACGAGTAAGATCGAAGCTGGCTTACTCTCAACTGAGAGCAACGCTTCAGAGGTGACATTAAGCTGCGATTTTGGCGCTGAGCATTTTTCAAAACTACCTTCAGTGCAGCCTCAGGAGATTTCTCAGAGCGATATCTTTGCCGCACTACAAGCAGCCTTCTGGAATGTGCGGGATCCAGTCCCCAGCGCATGGAGTGAGCATATTCCATTTTTGTTCAGCCTAGTGTCACTTCTGAAACCCCGTCGATATGTCGAGCTTGGCGTCCACCACGGAGCGAGTTTCTTAGCTGCTTGTCAAGCGGTGGAAAGGATGCAGCTACGGTGCAATTGTGTGGCCATAGACAGCTGGATTGGGGACCCGCACGCGGGCAGACATGTCGACAGTGTCTTCACTGATTTTCGCAACAATATTTCGAAAAGCTATGATTCCTTTGCTGGCTATATTCGAAAAAACTTCGATTCCGCTTTGGAGCAATTTGAGGACTCGTCGGTTGACCTGCTTCATATCGACGGATTCCATTCATTCGACGCTGTCCGCAATGACTTCACTACGTGGCAGCCAAAGCTGTCTGACGTGGGTGTAGTACTTTTTCACGATGTGAACGAATACCGAGCCGACTTCGGCGTTTGGCGCTTCTGGAACCAAATTCGTAAGCAGTACCCGAGTTTTGCATTTGGCCACGGACATGGATTAGGTGTTCTAATTGTAGGTGAACATAGTCCGCTCAGGCGTCCGATTGAGGGGCGATCGGCTTCGCTACTGTCGGACGATATATTGGACCTGGCAATAGTGCTATTTGGTGGCCTCGGTCAATTTCCCGAAACGGCGATACAAAAGCCATCGAAGGATGCCCTGCAAGCCAAAGACAATAGAATAAGGCAGCTGGAAATGCAGATCAGCGAATTTCAAAGGTCTACTTCATGGCGCATCACAAAGCCATTGCGGGCGCTGGCGCGAGCTTTATCCCTTAACAAAAATCGCTGACTGCGGGGCCGTTGCTGCCAGATCGCTTGCACGCTCTTGATCGTGTTGCAAGAGGACATTCAAAACGCACGTTGGGGCATGAGTTGGATATCAGGGCGATTTCATTGATACGCAATGAGCGAGATATCTGGCCATACGTACTGGAAAGAGCCCTGCAACTCTTCGACCACATCTATGTTGTCGACCACCAGTCAACAGACGGCACAGAAGAGATAACTAAGTTTTTTGCCAACGCTTATCCTAAAGCCATTTCAAGGTTTGCCCTTCGACAGCAGGGTTATTACCAGAATCAGGTATCGAATCGATTGGCGCGCAGAGCGTTTGAAGACGGAGCTGATTGGGTGCTTTTTCTGGACGCGGACGAGTTCTACCGCGTTAACGACAGGGCTGGCCTAGAAGACGCTCTGGCTACTCATGCTGAGACAGTCGTTTCTTTCGTTTGGCGAAATCTGCTGCCATCTGAATTCGGCTCATTCTGTGACTTCCCGATCGTTCAGCGATACTTCACGCTGAATACACCCTCGACCTTTTCGAAAGTTTCGATTTCTGCCCCTTGGGCAACACGCTTTCCAACTTTTCAAATTTCTATGGGGAACCACGGGGTAGCACCTTGGAGGGGCGCTCAGCCAATAGCCGGCCCACCAGTGGGTGAAATACTCCACGTGCCTGTTCGCTCTCTTGAAAGGCTAGCGTTCAAAATTGACTGCGGAATTTCTGCCTATGAGGCCAAAGCAAATAAGTCGCCAAATGAAGGTCACCATTGGTACACTTACGGGAGCTTCTGAAATCTGGTCAGGATTCGGATCTGCGAAGATTCGTTCTCAAGTATGGTTGCCGACCTGAGGACACAGGAGGCATGGAACAGGCTATTGAGGTCGTCGATGATTTTCTAAAAGAGAGCTTCGATCCTCCCGATACACCCGCTGTCATGCGCTCATCGGTCCATAGTGCTGAAAGGGCGCTCGGTTGGGTGCCCTCACCTGACACGCAGGACCCGGTTGCCCAAGTCGAGGGAGACGAGATAAAAATTGGGCTACACCCCGTCTCTGGTCGGGGATTGGACCAACCTACAACTTTCAGGCAGCTCTCTGAAACAAAGTGCGACTGGGCTGGAATTTCAGACCATCCGTTGCATCTGGGAAGCATTCCATCTGTGCCTGAAGTAGGCCCAGAAGACAGGTCACGCGACGTTGTCCCAATTATTGCTGTCTTGGTTGGGCTCCTAGAGCCTCGCAGATACGTTGAGCTCGGTGTTGCTACCGGAGAAGCATTTTTTGCTGCGTGCGAAGCGGGACGAGGCTATGGCAGTACAGCTGAATGCATCGCAATAGACGCTTGGGCCGATGATTCCGAATGGTGCAACTTCAGAAACTTAGCTGAGACACGGTTCCGAGATATGACTCACTATATCCGCGGTCGATTAGAAGACGCGTTGTCATTCTTCGAGGATGGTTCAATAGATTTCTTGCACGTCAGCCCTCTTGTTATCAATGACGGCACGTTGGAACTCAAGGCATGGCTCCGGAAAATGTCTGATCGAGGCGTGGTTGTAGTGCAATACGGCGCGCTCAATGCAAGCGAGATGCAATCAAATTGGAAGGACCTAGAGAGCAGCCTGCCAGTCTGGCGCAATGATTACTTTCATCTGGGGCTCGCGTACGTTGGAACTTTTGAAGGTATCGTGGCAGAGACGCTAAATTGGTTGAGAGATAATCCTTCAGCTGGGCGGAGACTGACCCAACTGTTTAATCTTTTCTGCCATAGCCAGAGTGTAATTGCACAACAAGCCTCGGCTTTAGAAGTGGAGAAGAGGAAGCGCCAGGACGCGAAGGATCAACTCTCGGCGGTTAAACGGTCCACGATGTGGCGGGTCACCAGTCCAGTGAGGTTGGTAGGAAGCTTTCTGAAACCGTTGCTGCGAGCAGGCTCTAGCAAATGTCATTGATCCTCGGGTCAGTGTTGCAACGCTTGAAGAAGGCCGGTTTTCCCAAAGCTGAAGTGCCCCTTATCGAACGTGTACGGCAGTCCCAACGTGATTTTTACTCAAAGATAGAGTTCAAGCTGCTGTTCGATAGAGGAAAGCAGAGGCGCTTCCTAGTCTTTATTCAATGCTCAGCGAACAGCTATAACAAGGCACTTCTTTCTAATAGAAATCGGTCGTTTGATCTGCTACTTAACTTTTACGATGGCGTGCCCGACCTTAGGCCGGAGGTTGAAATAGCCTGCCATCAGATAGGTTCCAAGTGCACTGCCATTTCTAAGATAACCTGTGAAAGCCCAGATCTGCTCGATCGGTATGAATGGGTACTCTTCTTGGACGATGACATTGAGCTAAGCACCGACCAACTGAATGCGCTGTTTGCTGAAGTGGATAACTCTTCCTTAGATGCGGCCCAGCCGGCGCTGAGCCATGACAGCCCGGGCGCTGGGACGCCCTTCGAGAGACCGGCTTGGAAGGTCGTACAGCGGTCACCAACACGATCGAGATCATGATGCCGTGTCTGTCAAGGCGAGCCCTTAAGGAAGCGGCGTGGGTGTTCAAAGAATCTGTGAGCGGCTATGGCGTAGACCTCTTACTAGGGGCTTACCTTTCCAGAAGGTTTGGGATCGATACGTTCGTTATCGGTTCTGTTGTAGCCACCCACCAGCGGCCCATCGACCAGCGCGACGGAGCTTTCTACAAGTTCCTTCGTAGCCAGCGTATCGATCCATTAGAAGAGCTGCGAGTTATCACAAAACTCTTCGGTCTTTCGCTCGAGATCTATCGTATACGGCTTCTTTAGTGGCGAGCATGCACCACTTCGGGTCGAAATCGCAATCCGTGGAGAGGTTCCCATGTAAGTTTGCGGCCGCGTAAGAGCCCATCGATAAGATCGCCGCCGCGGGACAGAACAGATGATTAGCCGACACTCGACGCCGCTAGAGGCACTCAAACTATAGACGGCCAGTATATCCGAAAATCGCCACATCTTTGGCGTATAAATCAGTTACCCGTTTTCTCGTTTCATAACTGTAAAGGTCGGCGGATGTTGATGAACTACTGCGGTTTTCGTGCGGAATATCGACCACCGGCAAGCCAATGTGCGCAGCAACAACGCGGAAATCATTATCGAAATTTTCGAACCGACCAATGAAGTCAACGTGATTGAGGTCAATAAGCCGACATTGTAGACGCAGGTGAACATCGCAGGTCTCAAGGTCTTTTGTCTGCACCCAATCGATGAATGAGTTGAAATTCGACATCGATTGACGCTGATCGCCACTAAGATGAAAATAATTCTGATCCAGAACCCTGTTGCGCCAGCATGAAGCGAGACGATCCAAGGGGTCGCGAACGAAAGCGAATCTGAAATAATTCGCAAAGTGTTTTGGCGGGTAGTAACAATTCATGGGATGATCGGCATCTAGCTTTATTCCTCCCGCATCGATTGCCGAAAATACTGTTCGCGTGCAAACCTTGCTACGCGATACCATAAAAAGCGCCGATCATGGGATATAGATATGTTGTACTGTGTCTCTGAGGGAAGCAACGGCAATCCACGACGGACTATAGCCGCATAGGACTGATATAGTTTGCTGTACTTAGTCAGTTCCTGTGACCGTTTGGCCGTTGCACGAGTTCTTATCAATTGTACCTCCTGAAACGAGGTTGCAATATTATCAGGGCGTCTATGGTGGGGCGAGAGCGTAGTGCAATGAAGTCATCGATCACTGAACGAACCGGTCCGGAGACTTTAGACAGCTAATTTCCACTCCCAAAAAGCTTGAGGCGCTATTTGAGAGGTCCACGCACCCTTCGCTGCGCTACATACGTTGGTGAGCGAGCTGCCCGCTACCAAGAAACTCAAGACGCAAGAAGCTAGAAACTCGTGCGTGCCGCAAGAGGGTCGACCTAGGCATCGAAATTTCCGACCATCCGGCTCGTCCCGATACCTAAATGGCTGTTCAGGGATAGGGAGTTTGGCAGTCTCAGCAATGGTAGTGCCTGCGCGGTGATAAAAAATGAGCAACGAAACACTACGGAATCCTAGCGGCAACTCCTTACAACCCAACTTCTGTGTCTTCACGACACTTGTTGGAAACTACGAGCGCTTAAATGAGCAATCCGTCGCGGCCATATCATCCGTTCCGTTCATTTGTTTGACGGATGACGCAAAGTTGCAGAGCACCAGCTGGCAGGTTCGGCGCGTTCCAACTCTATTCGGTGTGGACCCAATTCGGAGTCAGCGTGCGCTCAAGATCCAGCCCTTCGAATGCCTCCCGGAGTTCGACTGTTCGCTCTACATCGACAACAGCGTTCTTCTAACCAAAGCGCCCGAGAAGCTCTTTGAACAGTTCGATGAGCAAACGGGGTTTGGGATCGGCCAACACGCATTCAGGGAAACGGTGCTCGATGAGTTCTTAGCCGTTGTGCATCAGGGCAAAGACGAACAGGGCCGCGTTTTCGAGCAACTGAATCACTATTCTCTAGTATGCCCCGAGGCCCTGGAAGAAAAGCCCTTCTGGACAGGCCTGATGCTGCGTGACCATCGCAACCCGGATATTCGAGAACTTATGCGCTTTTGGTGCGCTCACGTCCTACGTTACTCCAGGCGCGATCAATTGTCGCTAAACGTTGTTCTTCGATCCAGCAATCTGCGCCCGCAAGTGTTGCCAATCGATACGCATGCGTCACAATTTCACTCCTGGCCCCATACGGCAGGGCGAAGCGAAAGCAAGCGCGCTACCATCGTAAGACTCGGCCAAGTTCCGTCCGCGGTCGGCATTCGGACCCTCGAACTTCAGATGCAGGAATATGAAAGGGCACTCACAGCGGAAAAAGCGAAGGAAGACGCTGCGAAGATTGCCCTTGACCGCGAACGCGCAGATCATATTGCCACGAGAAAGGCACTATCGACGTTAGAGCATTCGGTCTCGCAACTGCGGTCCTCGACTAGTTGGCGCCTCACGGCGCCGCTACGAGCTGTGAAAAGCCGCTTGCGCACGCCGCGAAGGCCGCCTCTTAACTCTTTACGCCCGGCTAAGGAAGCCGCTCGCCCCCGGTTTCATGTCAGCCCTTCGGACAGACGTGGACATGAACTGCTTCGCCGAGCGGGCGACCTAAATCCGCTGACCCTCAAAATATGGTGCCGCTTAGTTGCAGAAGGTCCGTGGACCCACATAATCGACGTAGGGGCCAACTATGGGGAAATGCTGCTAGGCACAAAACTGCCGACGAGCGCAAAAGTTTTGGCTTTCGAACCTAACCCGCTAATTGCACCCTATTTGGAATGGAATCTCGCCGAGGCGAGGATTCGCGCTGATGTTATTCAAACCGCTGTGTCCAATCACGTAGGCGAAGCGCCGTTCTTGATAGACTACAATTGGTCAGGAGTAAGCCGTATTGGCGGAGAAGACAGCGAGACAAAGGACAAGAACCAAACCATCACCGTACCAACAACGACGATTTCGAAAGTCCTTGGCGATGATTCAGATGTCGCCTCCGGGATCCGCTTGCTGATCAAGGTCGATGTCGAAGGACATGAAGTTCGCGCTCTCGCAGGCATGCTGGAAATGCTAGATAGTTTTGAAGATTTTGCGGCATTAGTTGAGCTTCTCCATGTTTCACCATCGGATCGCAGTTGGATTATCAAAAAATTCGACGTCGAACTCCTTGATAAGAAATCGCCTCTTAACGCTCTTGTACGAGTTGTGCCGGCAACGCCAGAAGCCTTCTCTGTAGCTTTGGGCGATGGTCAATATTATCGGCAAGACGTTGTCTTGCGCCGAAAAAAGCGAATTCCAAAAGCAGGCTAGGCAACCGCTCGACTTGGAGAGTGGAATTTTTCCGAAACTCACGCTTGGTCCAATGGATATAGTTTATTGCAGTAACCGGTCCAGGGCCTCCGAGATCTTCGGGGTATTGGCAAGGCCTCCGGTCGAGATGCAGGCCGCTTATAAAATGAGGGGACCATGGGGAGCTCTCGTAGCGACGGAGTCCACTTACTGGGGTTATGCGCCGACTACTCTTGGTGGTGAACTATTCTGTGTTGTCGGGGATCCTTTGGTGTCGGACGTTGCTGTGCGTGAGCGACTGGGGGCAAGCCGCACCATAGGAATCGCCGGAAAGTGGAAGCTCGATGCCAAGTCAGTTGAGCCCGAGCATCCGGCTGCCCTCATTCGGGCGCAGGCTCCAACGACGGTCCAGGTCATAACCGACGCCTGGGGCGCGGTCCCGCTGTTCTACGGTTTGTTTGGCGGCGATCTCTACATCGCAACGAGTCCTGATCTGATCGCGCTTTGCGTTCCAACCGAACTGGATGACCTTTCGGTCCGCGAGTTTCTGGCGACCACGCAGCTCTCGTTCCCCAACACTTTGTTCAAAGACATTTGGCAGATCGCACCGGCCTCAAGCACAACGCTGACGCCAGACGGCATTGTGTCGTCGAGCCGCTATTGGACCCCGCCGCTTCCGATCGAGGGAGAATCGGTTCCAGCGTGGGCTGAACGCCTTCGCGAGAGTGTTACTAAGACCTTCGGGCGGATTCGCGCGGAATTAGGCGGCAAAGGAGCCGCCACGTTAAGTGCTGGGTTGGATACACGATATCTGGTCGCAATGGCCACGCGTGGCAACCTGCTCGACGTCGAGGCAATCACGATTTCGCCGATTCGAAATCAGGAGTCTGGTTGGCGAAGCGCGCAGCACATTTGCTTGGCGTGAGGCATAAATGCGTCGCCCCCCCGAATGGCGGATACGGAGCGCGCATGCTCAAAAACGCGCCTGTCATTCCGTCCCACACGGACCGGGAGCACGCTCATTTTAGGGATCAGGCCCTCGGAGAGATAAAGAGTCCCTTCCTGCTCGGCGGATACATGGCCGACACGATATTGCATCTCGCTAGTCCCTTCTATTGGGCTCGGTGCAAGGCCATGCGGGCAGGTACCATCTCGAGCGATGCCCCGCGCTGGATGCTGACGACATTCGGTACAACGCTTGATAGTGAAACCGTCGACGGCATCTCTGGGCGCTGGGAACAGTCGGATGCGTTGCTGAGCATCACCGGGCACCACGAGCCGAGTTTGACCACCGCCTATCCGGCGACCCGCCAGGGACATATTGCTCATTTCCAGGCAGCACGGCGTGAATACCCCATTTACGAGGCGTTCATGACCCGCACGGCACTGGAGATCGGCTTCGAGATTCCGATCAAGCTGAAAGAACAGCACCCTAAGCACGCCTTCTATGCGCCGGACATGGAGGATCTCCTCTCAGGCTGATGATGCCTGAAGCTTCCGCGTTGATCACAAGCCGTATTCAGCAGCGACTACAGCGCGAGCCCTCGCATCAGTGGCCTCGATGGGCCAGGCTTAATTCGGCATGGCATTCCGCTCCCGGGCCCTCGCATGCGGAATACAGACAGAAGCTCGTCAACTCCCTAGATCAGGTAAGTAAGCGCTACAGGGGAGACTACACGACGGTTCCGCGGCAGCTATGCTTCCAGGTCGCTGGCGTACTGGATATTGTCGGACGCAAATTTTCGCCGATAACGCACGCGCCGGGGTGCAGAGATGGCTATCGGGCTACGCTCGCCGACTATGGTCAACCGTGGGGGGCGGATGCCGTCGAAAGACCGATCGGCGATAGCAAAGAGAGCTTGGCCTCAGAGCCGCTCGTTTGACGCTGCTCTGCTGTCGTCAAGATGGTGGCCATCGATGTTGCGTCGTCCGGAAAAATTTCGCCCTAGAATTCTGTTCGTCGTCCACGGCTGGGGTGGCGGCACGATTCGCTTCGCACGCGCTCTAGCCGATTTGGTGGCTGACAAAGTGGATGTGACCTGGGCGTGGGGCGTCAGGAACAAACTGTTCCATGTCTCGGAGCGTGGGCCGTATTACAGCCAAAAGAGCTATGATTTGGCAGCCGGATTTGATGTTCCGTTGCGGGATCTGAAGGAGCGCCAGTTCGACCGCCTGAATGTTATTCACACGATCGGACTACAGGAACACATCTCAGAACTCACAGAGGGTCTCAGCGTGCCGTACGACGTAACGCTTACCGATTACCACCACTTCTCTCCGACCCCACACTTCGAGGATGAGCGCGGGTACTTCATCGGAGACGATGCTATTGCCCAAATGCGCAATGCTGCTGGACTGACTTTGCCGCCTTTCCTAGCAAAGGCCGATCGACGAATTGCAATATCTGGTGATCTGGCGCATCGGTTGCAGTGGCTACTCCCTGAGTTGCCGGTGATCGCTGCACGAGTCCGCGATCCTCAAGAGGTTCGTGCAGCTGTAAAGGCCCCAGTACTAAAGCCAGGCCAGCCAATGAGGGTGCTGGTGCTAGGCCGGCCTCACCGGGCCAAAGGACTAAGCATCATCCTGGACGTGGCAAAATTCGCTCGATACGAAGCTCTTCCTATCGAGATACTTTGCCTTGGCGAGAGCAGTAGAGAGGCGGCAGCCGCGCTGGATACCTTGCCGAACGTCCGGAGTCTCGGTGCATATAAGGACACAGATCTTCACGATATTGTTGCCCAGATCGATCCCCATATTGCATGGCTTCCCTTCACGGTACCGGAGACCCACAGCTACGCGCTCTCCGACCTACTCGGCTTAGGTTTGCCCATCTTGGCGACAGCAATAGGCGCCGTGTCAGAGCGAGTTGCCGGAAGAGCGTCAACTTGGCTCGTACCGTATCGTCCCGCCAACGCCGACGACCACTTCAACTGGATTAAGAGGCTGTACCTTAGCGGTTTGGCTATCCGGCATCGTGGCAGCCAGTAAATCATCTTCCAGAGGTTGACCGTCAGTTCTATCCAGATATCTACCTCAAGCCGATCCTTGCCCAGCGCGGACTATCTTTGCGTTGGTTGCGTAGGCATTGGCCACGGTAGTCCTGGACAAAACTTCGCCATGCGCAATCGTCTACGAAAGATGAAGATACTGGTCACCGGTGCCGCTGGGTTTATCGGATTCCACGTTTCGCGCAAATTGCTCGACCGCGGTGCCGAGGTTGTCGGGCTCGACAACATGAACTCATACTACGACGTCAAGCTGAAGGAAGCGCGACTTTCCCAACTCACTCGTTACGACAGCTTCTCTTTTATACGTGGCGATTTAGTCGATTCGCCGATGGTTTTTGAGTTGTTTGCAACCCACAAACCCGAGCGTGTTATCCACTTAGCCGCGCAAGCCGGCGTGCGCTACTCACTCACGCGTCCGGAGGATTACATCCAATCCAACATTGTTGGCTTCCTTAATATTCTTGAGGCCTGCCGTGAACACGAGGCAGAGCATCTCATTTTTGCCTCCTCAAGCTCCGTCTACGGAGCGAACACGCGCGTGCCCTTCAGCGTCCACGACTGCGTGGACCATCCGCTCAGCATTTACGCCGCGAGTAAGAAATCGAACGAGCTTATGGCGCATGTCTATGCTCACCTCTATCGGCTGCCAGCGACAGGGCTCCGCTTCTTTACCGTGTACGGACCTTGGGGACGACCAGACATGGCATTGTTTAAGTTCGTGAAGCAGATACTCGCGGACGAGGTGATCGACGTGTACAACAACGGCAATCATGCCCGCGACTTTACGTATATCGATGATGTCGTAGAGGTGATGCTGCGCATGATCGACCGGCCGCCAGCACCCAATCCCGAATGGTCGGGGGACAATCCGGACCCGGGCACGTCGTTAGCACCTTACCGTCTGTATAACATCGGAAACCACACTGCGGTGTCACTGATGGACTTCATCGGTTTGATCGAAAAAGCTCTTGGTCGCGAGGCGCGGAAGAATTACTTGGATCTCCAGCCGGGCGACGTACCGAGGACATATGCGGACGTAACTGACCTGACGAGAGACTTCGGCTATAGCCCAAACACATCAGTCGCAGAAGGTATTAGCAGGTTCGTTGCTTGGTATCATGCCTATTACGGAGTATAGGTTCGCTCTGCAGCCCATCGAGTCGTCCTAAGGCGCAGAATGATCTGGTAGCGCAACCGTCAACGGAGAGCGTAAAAGTGCGCGAAAGTGCCGAGTATGCGAGGCTGCCCGATAAGAAGGGAAGAATTGTAAGCAGTTGGCGTGAGGCGGACGAAGCACCACTGAGAGCTAGATGCAAGCGATTGAGGAGAGCCGATGAGACGCTTGCGATGTTCGCTTGAGGCCGCGTGCTCAACTTAGTGTATTCAGGAGCGATGGATGGTCTCGTACGTGATTGTGTCAGTGCTTGCCTGGCACGGCTGCGCATTTCTTCTGTGAGCTGACACCTTATGTCTGTAAAGGAATACTTGCAGAGCCCCTGCCTCGCTCTCTTCCCGTTCGCCTTCGTTGTGACGTATGGGCGGTCAGGCTCTACTCTCCTCCAAGGCATTCTGAACTCGATTCCTGGCTACTGCATAAGAGGAGAGAACAATTCTACGCTCTTTTACCTCTTCGCTGCGGCTACGAAGTATGAAACCGCGCATCGCGGCTTTGGCAAAAAAGAGACTTCGTCCACATCGCCCTGGTTCGGTGCAGACACACTGGATCCGGGAAACTTTTCCCAAGAGCTCGCAGATCTATTTTTGAGGCTTTGCCTCCAGCCACCGGAGGCTGCTCGGTGCATAGGCTTTAAGGAGATTCGGTATACGCCAGCCCAGATGCCGGATGGAATGTTTGTCGCTTACCTAGACTTTGTTAAGAGGGTATTCCCTGGTGCCGCGATCATATTCAATGTCCGCGAAGTTAGAAGCACTCTAGATAGTGGTTGGTGGGCAGAAAGCGACCAAGCAGCATCGAGGGATATGTTGAACAAAACGATAGAGCGATTCCAATCCTACGCAGCGAGCCGAGATAACTGCTTTGTCTTCAACTACGATTCTCTTATCGAGAACTCTAACTATTGTAAGAATCTTTTTGACTTCCTTAGAGAGCCATTTGATAAGCATGCGCTGGAGCGAGTTCTTGGCCAAGCGCATAGCTATTCAGCGCCGCATCGTGCGAGCTTGAAAGAGCTGATTGTGAAGAAGGATACGGAACTCAAGGCATTATATGCGGAGCTTGACAGTGCAAAAAAAAGCTTCGAGTTAATGAGTCGAAAGCTGCATCAGCTAGAGCAGTCTATCGCTTTGATTCGCCACTCCACCTCTTGGAGAATAACGGCGCCGCTCCGGCAATTTAGCCAGTCGCAGCAACATTGGATTAAGAGACTAAAGGAGCGCCTTGCCCTCAAGTGAAAGTTAATGCCGCTGCGCTTTGCCCTTTTTGCCGTTCCTCATCATTTCGAGAGGTGCGCGACTTGCTGTGCTACTTTTTCATTTGATTTGATTGAAGTAAAAAGAAGCCCAGCGAAGCGGTGCAGTAAGCCGCCAAGACCGACTACTTATCATTGCCGCGACCTGCCCTTCTGATTTTTTGGAGTGAATCTCCGCTCGGCTTGCCCGGAAATCTGCGCGCCTTGCTCGCGTCTCCGCCTCAGCTGCTCGCTTTTCAGCTTGCGTAGCTCGTGACCTTGCTTGGGCTGCTCGTGTCTTTGTTTCCTCCCTGCTTGCTGCGGTGTAGTCATCGAGGTCGAGTTCGCACGTCACGGCTAGCTGGCTTTGCTGGTCGCTGCAATAGCTGTTATCTCCGGTGCCGCTCAGCATCTCTGGCAGAGAAAAAAATGCGAGTGGCTGCAAGTCATTCGTTGTCGCGACGATGCCCATGCCTTCGTTGACATCAATGCCTTTCGGACCTCCTTCTTGAGGATTGCCGCGGCCTCGCATGAACATTTCATCACTTAAAACGCGGTACGATGAGGACGGATAGTGCACGCCTCGCCAGTCAACACCGGGCCTCGCGTAAATTCGCACGAAGGGAGCGCCCGCATCGGCTACCAAAATTGCGCTTCCATCGGCTGTAAAGCGCAGACCGTGAGGATAATAGACGCCCTTCAAAATTCCTTGCGGACCTGTGGACGCATTCAGCGATCCATCATTGAGATAAACGAAAACGCAATGCTTGTTGTGGTTGCTAACGGCAATCCATCTACGATCGCTGCTCACACATATGCCGTCCGGAATATCAATGTGCTTTTGCAGAAGCACGGAGCTGTCTTGAACTGAGTAACAGCCCGCTGTCGTCACTATGTGCCTCGTAATCTTGTGGCCGAAGTTGTCGCATATTAAAACTTCGTAGCGGCCCCTGGAGAGCCTGTTGACTGATACCGACCCCGGGGAGTCCAAGAGGTCCCGCTCGGCAATCGCCCCGCTCGGAGAGATTTCATAGTGCCCGGCGCCGTTAGTGCATTCGGGTAGCCGCAATATGCAGGCGCTGCCATTTCGATTGGCGACAATGAGTGAATCGTCGCCGATGAAATCAAGCCCATGAGGGTAATCGAAGCTTTCAGAGAAGATCTCTGCTGCTCCCGTCAATATTAGCTTTGTTTCAGGACCGTGCGCGACAGAGAAATCGAACAGAAATACCTTACTTGCAGAGAACCCCGCGACGGCAAAGCGCCGATAATCCGGCGAGAACTTGATGTCCTCAGTTCTCCCCAGGCGGCCGATAACGTCGAGTACGTCCTGAGAACCCGTGTAGGCAATTACCATTGCACTGTGCCTGACGCTTGCGTGGTGCCTCGTCCCAATCACGACGAGAGTACCATCGGCCGACAGTTCCTCTACAACGGTTATCGTGTCGATCAGCCGCGACGTACCACTGGTCCGTTCGAGCCCGTGGCGTTTCGTTTGTCAAATAAGCTCCGCGGGGCTACTGAACGGGATAGCCGAAAAACTCCAACTCTTCATGGAACATCTCATTCAGTCTCTTGATGGTCTCCGGCTTCAGTTTCTTCTGGTAGTTTCCCGGATGGACCTGGCGGACGTGCCGATCGGGACGCTCGCCGTCAGGAAAAACATCGAAGGGCGCAACGGCGCGTGCGATCGCTTTTTTTGACCTATCCCAGCCGAACTGGCGGCACACATCCTGAGCCCATTCTTCTTTGCGATAGACCATGTCTTCGTAACGGGTGAGCATCGAACCCCTGCATGATGCGCGCACCCTGAGACCCCTCATCATATCGGCGACACCTCGGGTCGCGAGACGCAGGACACCTTGGTCCACGTCCACTTTCCTCAGAATTTCTCGCTGGTTTAGAAATGCCTGCTTTTTATCCGAGGCGACGGCATCGCCCGGCTCCGGGTGGCTGTCGCGCAGCGAGTAGTACTTTGAAACGAGAACGTCACGAATGTCGCGGACATGCACCAACGTGGGGGCGTCGATCGGGATCTCGTATTCCGTGGGCACATTTGAGAAGTGATAGAAGTATCCTGATGGCTGGAAGATCTCTGAGGTCGACGCAGGAATTTCACTCTGAGGGATACCAGCCTTGAAGAAGGCACCCCCGGGGCCGGTAGGCTGGAGACCCGATTGTCTTGCCAGCTCCCGCAGGATGCCTCGCGCCATCTTGCTGCCGGATTTTGGCTGCGTGAACATCAAACACGAGGGCTTGTTCGAGAGTGGAGGCGGCAATCGGTAGATCACCTGCCCGTCGTACTCGATGACGGGCCGGTTGCCCCATTGACCTCGAACAAGTTGTCCGAGCCGGAAGACGATTTGTGCGGGGGTGAGCATCAGACGGTTCGCGGGTCCGGCTAGGGTCTCCAAGTGTAGAAGCCATATAGCATGAACAGCAGCACCATCACGACGATCCAGAGGTGGTGGAGGCAGCCCTTCTCCCCGCTCTGCTCAATCTGCGCCACGCGGGCGCAGCAGTAGACGAAGGCCACCGTCAACATGTGAGGGTGGGCGCCATCGCGTGGAAGAAGGCTACGGCGCCGCTCAGGGATAAAGAAGGTCACTGACCAGAAGTCCCAGCCCGTACAGCACCCCCGCGGCGATGATCGCCAGGAAGTAGATCGCGAGCCCGCAGTTTAACCACGAGATAGCCCACATAACTATCGGGGGCCATCCGGTGTTTACAGGTTGCTTTGGCAGCTTGGGCAGGTGCATTCGTCGCGGCCTTAAAAGAATGCTACTTCGAGTACGCGCAGAGGCGAAGCGTGATCAGGGGATCGACGACCTAAGCGGAATCAGGCAGCGATCGCATTTGGCGGGCATCCATATTTTGAAGTGATAGCGCGCCTATCGCGGAACCCGCGTCTCTCATAGCTGCTGACCATCGGATGCAAGGTTGGCCCGTTGATCACTCTTAGAGGCTGGCGCAGCGGCGGTTTGTGAGGAGAATGAGTGAGAACGGAGGCTTTGCTGCCACAGGCTTTGAGCAATGCCCATGGGTTCGATGTTTCGCTCCCGCCACCAGTTCTCCTCCCTGCCTACGCGGTGGACCTCGTTGTGGTGGATGGCGCATAGCGGCACAGTAAACTCGTCGCTGACCTTCAAGCCGACCCCCCGTTCTTGCGCGTGGCGCAGATGATGCGCGTGGCTGGGCTGCCGCCCGCAGACGACGCAGGGTTGCCCCGCGACGAAGCGGAGGTGCTCCTTGCAGCGGACCCGTTTCGGCTCGCTGATTGTCAGGACACTCTTGTCGACCTTCGGGCGTGAGGTCTCGTTCACTTTGCTGGAGGTGGACATTTCCGGTTGAGAGTTCCCGCTGCCGCCGTCGCGCGGCGTTGCCAAATCGACGGCGCACTGCTTGAGGTGCCGAACGAGTTGCGGCGCGATCCCTGACTTCGGGAGGTGCTCCTGCCTTAAGGTGCGGCTGAGCGACCGGACGGCGTCAACATTCTGCTCCCACAGCGCGAAGAGCGCCTCCATGTCGGCCGCCTCGCTCATCGCCTTCTGGAGTGCCGCCGCGAATTCGCTCGGCTTCCCGAAGGTAGCCCCCGCCTCGCCGGAAGGTGACCGCAGCGTCCACGACGTCGCGGGCTCCGGCGCCTCCTGCTTCCTCATCTTGCGGACGCCGGCCTGCTCGGGGTCGTAGAGGGCGAGCCCGAAGGAGTTGCCGAAGGTTGAGAGCGCCCGCTTCGTTGCGTCCGTCTCGGCGGCCTTTAGGGCGAGGTCGTGGGCTTGGCCACGGGTCGGCCCCTTGCCTTCGCCGGAGCCGGATCCATCTCTCACGATGGTGATGTCCCCGGCGCGGACGGAGATGCGCACCTTGGCGGTGTACGCCGCGACGAAGTCTCCCCCGCCGGTGCCGCTCCAGACGCAGCTGTTCACGAGCGTCCTCCGGTCCCAGGCGTCGAAGCCGAAGATGCGGTTGGCTTCGGATACGGAGTGCCACCCCTCGACGTAGTGGAGGTCCACGCCGTCGGCTCTCCGCGTCTTGATGTGTTTTGGGTCGAGCTTCGCCTTAAGTTGCCGGAGCTGGGTGTCGCTGAGCGCCATTACTTGGTCCTCACGGTCAGAACGGGTTTCGGGTTGCTGAGTTGGGCGCCTCGATGGCGCCGCCGCGCTTCAGCTCGCTGACCACGGCCTGCCGGTCGAGCTTCGGCGGCTGAGGGATCCAGTAGGCTGGGGGGATTGTCTCCTCGGTGACCACCACGAGGGATGGCGTCCCGGGGCGGGTCGAGGCGGTGAAATCCGGCTGCTGGAGTTTCGAGAGCCCGACCTCGGTCATCGCCTCTAGCGCCAGTTCCCGCTTCTTCTTGAAGCGGAGCTCGAGGCGAGAGAGGCGCTCCCTCATCTCCTCGAGGCGGCCGCGGAGGCCGGCGTGGAGAGCTTCATCCACTAGCGCGGAGCGGATGACGGCGGCTATCATCTCGGGGAGGTCGCTGATTCCTTCCAACGTGTCCGTTAGAGTTTCGGGGTCTAGTTCAGGCCAAGCCTTGAGCAAGCGCTCCCTCGTGGCCAGGTAGCCTGAAATTCCAATAGCAAGGTTCATTTGGTTAGACCTTTTTAGATCGGATATGATCGCAATGATATCATTCAGACGCCCTCTGTCAACTAGATTAGATCAATTTCGATATGGATACGATCAGGCATGATCTTTTCAGCTGAATTCGGGCGGGCCGAGCTCTCCTGGGCTGGAGCCAGACCAACCTTGCCGACGCAGCTACGGTTGGCGTCGCCACGGTCCGGCGATTGGAGTCTGTCCGGGGAGAGATACGAGGTTCCGCGGAAACAGTTTGGAAGGTTCAGAAGGCGCTCGAGGCGGCAGGTGTCGAGTTTATCCCTGCGGAAGGGAAGGGCCGGGGGTTCGTCTCCGCAGAAACATCCAAACCCCTTGAGCCCGCGCGTCCTGATCGGGTGGGTGAGGAGCGCGTCTCAAAATTCTCTAGCCCCTCTGACCGATAAGGAATTGCAGCCGCCGCAGCGCGGCCCACTGGTCGGAGTGGTCGCTTAGGCAGCCCAATTTGATTCAGGGGTCTCGGCAAAGTATGGCGTCATGGCTTTGCTCTTATCGCGGGTGGCGAATGTCAGCAGGAAGGCGTCTGCCGCGTCTGGTGACGCGACACCTCGCTTCTTCAAGTCGGACTTCGCCTCAACCACGATTTTTCCGGCGGCGGTGTAGCTGTACGTCGGCAAGACCAGCTCAGCAATCAGCGTGTCGTCCTTAGGGATGGAGCACGCCCTGTCGGAAAACCACTCGCGACCCTTGAACCACAGCTCATCACGCAGCCGCATGCAGTTCTCCCGAGTGGGCGCAGTCTCACCGACATTGATCCCTCTCACGGGTAGGCCGCGCACTTTGCACTGGTCGTAGACGCCGGCACCGAGGCCGATGATGTCGATGAGGATAACGTGCGGCTTCATATCGTGGGGCGCGGCGTTGTACTCCTGCTCAACTACGCCGTCAGTTGAATGCTGTCCTTGTTACGCCACCTCTTGACCGGCTCGAGCAGCTTGTTCGCTTGTCGCTTCGCAAGTGCACTTGAGTCGTCACCGAAGCGAGCGACATCCAATCCCCAAATCGGGATGTAACTAGAAAGAGGCATCACGTCGCGGTCAACGGCTGCGAGCACCAGCTCCAGCGGCATGACGGTGTCATCGTCAGCCGTCGGGAATTCCCCAAGAACCCTGACGCGCCATTGGTTTGAATCCTCGCCGTATTTCGCTCGGATGTCCTCGATGTGCCCCTGCGCCCTCGGCACATCGAGGCAGCTGACGTGCATCGCGTGCCACCGATCCCTCTGCGAGTGGTGGGTGTCGTGGAAGAAGCCAGACGAACGCGTGGGGTTGCCCGCTAGGACAACCTTCGCGCCGGGCGCGAGAGGGCACCTAAGCCCACTTCGAAGACAACGTCGTCGATCCCGGAGGCCTCGTCGATCAGGAACAGCAAGTTGTCGGCGTGGAAACCCTGCAGAGCCTCGGGGTTATCTTTCGAGGCGGTGCGTCTCACCGCAAACGAGCCCTCGGGGTTGGTCAGCAAGACGACGCGTTCAGCTTGGACTTCGATCTTCTCCCTCAGTGGCGCCGGAAGTTTTCTGTGCCACTTGGCGATCTCGGGCCAGATCGTGTCCCTCAGCTGACTTTGTGAGTTCGCCGCAACGGGGATCTTGCAGCTTGAGCGCGTCAGCATGAACCATAACACGAGCCACGCCTGAAGCGTCGTTTTGCCGACGCCGTGTCCGGAGCGGATCGAGACGCGGTCGTGCTTCCCGATGGCCTCTAGAGCTTGCGACTGCCACGGCTCCGGCTGCGCCCCTAGGACGCCGGTCACAAACCGCAGCGGGTCGTCTCTGCTCTCAGCCCAGGCTTTCTGCCAACTCACGTCCGCGTCCATCGCTAATCATCTCCAGCAACTTTCCGAATGCATCCCCGCTTTGCGCATCGGCCTGAGAACTCTGGCGACCAATGTCAGCCACAAGGCGGAGGAAGGCTTCTGGGCGTCTCAATCTCAGCTTGGTGATCGCTCGCTGGCCGTGCTGCGCATACTCGGCCTCCAGCGCCTCGACGAAGTCGCGGCTCGCATGGGCTCGTGGTGCGGCGCCCCTCGACCCGCGTTTGCTTCGTCTACGCATTGGCTGCTGCTTTCGCCATCTTGCTTGACGTTCTCAGGTGGCATGCGTCGGGATGAGATTACGCCGCCGACTGCCGGGGCTCCGAAGTCGCGGGTGACGCGGCCGCGGCTCTCTCTTCATGGAGCTCACGCAGCATCTTCAACGTCTTCTCGACCTCCCTCGTCAGCCGGACCTCGCGTTGCGTAAGTTTTCCGAGGGCGTCGTTGTCGCTCGCGTCGTGGATCAGGCGTCGCCCAGTTCAATGCGGCATACGTCGTCACTCTCATCGCGCGCCGCAACGTCGGCGAAGCGAGCCGCGATAATTGCGGCCTCGAAGAGGGGTCCGCGGCGGAGGCGCCAAAGGAGAGCGAGGAGATGCCCTAGAAGCTCCGCCTTGACGGCACCAAGGGGCTGATACTCCTCCTCAGCGCCGCGCGGAGTGCCTCGAAGCTGTCGCCGCTCTCGCCGAGAATTAAGACGGTCTTCGCCGTCAAGCCGTGCGTAAGCGCGTTCATGCTGGAGCACGATTTCCCGGCTTCCGTCTTTGGTCCGGTGCTCTTCTTCGCGTTCGCTTTGTTTGCTGCAATCTGTTTGCTTGATGCCATCGACACTCTCCCTGAGGTTTTGTGGATCATGCGCAGAGGTTGTCGAGGCACGTGATTCGTTCCAACACGCCAAATCGTATGAGCTTCAGTTACAACTTATAATTGTAGTTTTGGAGTGTGCTACTTCAGGAGTGTCGTCTGAAAAACGAACCCAATTTGCGCAACTGTACTAGGAGACGGGGATAGAGCGGGCGTCCGCCGAATACGGTGAGCCGGTTCGAGAAAGGTGCTGGTGCCAGAGCCGACACCTTGGGGCACCTGCAGGAGATCTTGGAGGATGCAGGCGTGGTGTTCGTGCCGGCGGACGAGACGGCAGGGGTTGCGTCCGGCTACGGGAGCCAGAAAGCGGATCGCTGCGGGGGGTCCCGGCTAGGCTTCGAGTCGACTGACTACGTCTGGGGCGAGATTCTCAGCGCGCCTACACCGGTCAGTTCGGAGACGGCGCCTCCGATGCGGGCGCAAGGCCGGGCTTCACGCGGCGGTTCCATTGCGGACCGGGCTCCGGCCTAGGCCGCGTGAGCAAGCATCAGTCGACAAGGCCCTTCTGTGCTAGGGCGCTGCGCCAAAGAGGCGGTTCGCCCAGCATTCTCTGTATGGGAGTACGGGTATCGAGAGCTCGTAGGGCCTTGCGGGCCTCGTTGGCATCCTTGACGGTCATGGGCTCTCGCGTCGCTAAAGGCAGATCCAGCCAGGACAAATGCGTGGGCTCCACGTCGTCCCCATACTCGGGCGTGCTTACCATCGAAGGGTTCTCCAGGCTGCGTTGCTCGTCGTATCTTCCGCCCAATTTGGTTAACGAGATCTTGCGCGACCTTAGCCATGAGGAATCAATTTGCGCCGCCTCCGTGCGGCTCGCGTCGTGGCGGCGAGAAGCGGGACGAACCCGCCGTCCCGCCTGCCCATCAAAGAGCACGAGTAGGCTTCACGACCGGATGTCCGCCCAGGTGCGACTCACCCTCCTCGCCATCCCTAGCCTTACCGTTTCTATTCGACCTTAGTGATATCGGACTTCTTTGCCTCGTCAGGCTTTCCCTTCTTGAAGGCGACTTTGCTGTAAGCATCCCCCGACTTTGTGATCCTGCTGACCCAGCCGTCCTTCCATCGGATCACGGCAATGTTGTCGTTCTTTTTCGCTGTTTTCCAGTTTCCAGTCAGACTTTCGTCGGCTCGCTTTCCGGTAGCGGCGCCATTTTCGGCGAGCGTGATCTCCATCGGTTTGCCATCCGTATCCGTGGTCTCGTATTTGCCGACAAAATCGCTCGCTGCGGCCAAGGCAGCGTCGGCTGACAGGGCGACGACCAAAGCAGCAGTGGCGAAGGTGCGCTTCAACATGGGGAGGTCTCCTATGCTTAAGGGGGTAGCTACAACTTGCTGAGCTATAACTGCTCAAGTGATAATCAAGATCCAGCATCTGGCTCCCAAGAAAAAATTATTGCACCGGCGAAACCTGCGCGAGTTCATCGGCAACCAGCCGATCGTGCAGGGCGAAAATAGGACCAGGCTATGACCGACGAAGCGACGCTTGCTGCAAACCAACTCATAGGGCGCCGCGTGCTGCTCGAGATGTGGGGCGCCGGCGACCTTGGCGTCGCCGATGAACTTTATGCGCCGGATTACGTCGACCACGTGGCCCGTGGGCCCGAGCCATCACGGGTGGTCGGTGTCGAGGGCATCAAGCAGGCGGTCAGGCTATTCCGGGACGCTTTCCCGGACCTGCAGTATGCCGTCGAAGAGCAAATGGCGGAGCGCGACCTTGTCTGGACGCGGTTCTCGGCGGCCGGTACGCATCTTGGGTCGTTCCTCGGCGCGGCTCCGACCGGCAGGACCGTGACCTATACGGGTATGGACCTCAACTGCATCGCCGACGGCAGGATTGTAGAGTCGTGGGTCAACTACGACGCGCTCGCTTTGCTTCAGCAAGTGGGTTTGGTGACCCCCATTAACGGCTTTTAGTTGGCGCGCTCCCGGCAATCAGGATGCCGCGGACCCGAAACGCGTTCTTCGCGAAGTCAAGCCCGACGACCTGAACATCAACGCCGTCGAACTCAAATGTGATGCACCACGGTCCATTGACGTGGATCGAGTAGCGGGTCGGCTTGAGGCCCTCCGGGGCGCGATTTCAGCCAGGGCGTAGTGCACCGCCTCACCTCCGCGGCCGGCGGGCACGCTAAAAGGTACGTTCTGCAGACTGGGCCTAAGGTTTGATCCTGGTCAATACGGGCTTGGGCCTCGGGGACTATTTGCCTTTTGTAGCATCCCTCGTCTCGCTGCCTAACAGACGGAACCCATCACAAAATGGGTTCGCACAACCTCAAGCTATCTTGGGCTGCGCAATTATGCTGCATTGCAACATTGTGGTCTTGTTTTTTGTGCAGTGCAACATTAAGTCTAGAAGGTGATTGAAATAGGCCGCAAAGGCCGCCCTGAAAGGAAATCAGAGATGACTGAGCATCAAAAATTTAGTGACGAAGTTCAAAAGGCAAGCAAGCAGAGCTTGGATAATTCCACCCGCTCCTACCAAGAAGTGACCAAGGGCGTCCAGGCCGTGACCGCTGAGATGACAGGCTACTCGAAAAAGACTTTCGAGGATGCTACCCGGACCTTCGAGCAATTGCTTGGCGTGAAGTCTTTCGAGCAGGCCGTCGAGATCCAGTCGCAATATGCCAAGAAGGCCTTCGAGGCCCATATTGCTCAGATGACCAAGCTCGGCGAGATGTATACCGACATGGTGCGGAACGCTCAAGCCTTTCGAGCAGACCTTTTCCAAGTAGGTCTAGCAAAGAGATTTGAGCGACAACTGAAAGGCTCGGAGCCTCGGCTTCGGGCCTTTGTTGCGCCTGCCGCAGCGGTTGTGAGTGCCCTAGCGCCGTTCGCATCCGCCGGCGCATACGCTATCGCCGCCGACAACTTGGCAGCATGACCATCTGAAACCTGGACGAGGACGAACTGGCGCAGGCCGCGGCGCTAGCGGCTTAGCAACCCGCTTGGCCTCTCGGAGGTAGCCGGCGCGCCGTGGCCGCGATCATACTTGTTGCTGGCCTTCCCCATTCAGAACGAATCCAATTTCGTTGAGGGACCTCGGTGGGCGCCAAGGTTGGCGACGGAGGTGCCGATCGCGGCGGCAAGGCCGGCATGCGCGTCAACTGGTAATAATGCGAGTACGACGGCGGAGATGAGAGCTCCCCCGTATCGCCAGCGTTTGGCACGCGGGGCGTGATGTCGGACCGCCCGCATGTGCTATTGGGCGATGCGCAACTCACTGAGTCCTTGCGTAATCTCTTTAAACACTGTGGCGAGCTGTGCGTTAGAAGGCGAATTGTAATACATGTCGGGCTTTGAGGCGCAGTTCCTCAACAGCTGCTGCGTCGTCGAGTCGTGCACCTGGAACCCGATCGTATAAAGCAGGATGTCCTTCTCCTTGATGGCGTTGCACACCTCGGATGTCTTGTTATTGAGCGTCTGCTCCGTTCTGTTTCCGCTCTTCGAGCCCAGATGGCCGGCGTTGCCGCAGCAAGCAGCAAAGCCGAAGGCGTTGTAGAAGGAATTGTTGTGGCCGTTGCCGCCACCTCCGACGTCGTTCTGGCCATCTGTGAGCAGCACGATTGCCTTAACCCATTTCTCGCCGCCGTAGGGGGCCCCTTCCGTAAAAGGCTCTCCCGGTGAGAGCAGTCGCCAACCCCAAAGCAGCCCTGCCGGTATCACGGTACTGCCCTCCGGCTGTAGCTGCTCAACGGCCGAGATAACCCGGCCCTGTTTGTCGACAAGGGGCGTCACGGCGCGGGGCGGGCAGTTGAAGTCGGGGCCCTTGCTTGAGCTGCGCACAACCGCGCGGCTATACTTTGATGTATCGCGCTGGCATTCCTCCGGATCGGGGGAACCGCCGCCGCCCCAGCCACCCCAGCCCCAGCCGCCGGACGCTTTACACGCGCCTGCATTGCCGTCGTCGAGGTAGTCGTTGCTGGAGGAGTAGGTGTCCTGTTCGTCGGGAGCGAAGTAGGGCGCCCACTTCGTCGCGGCGGCACTGCCGGGCGGGTCGTCCGTCAATTCGTACGGTTCGGCGCGTTCGCGGACACACCCAGCCCACTCGCGATTCCTGAGATCGTCGTAGAGCGTCAGCGCACTTTCGCCGTTTCTAAAATCAAAGTCCTCTTTGGCGACACTCGACATATGCGGATATGTGCGCGTATCGATCCAGCCGGAATCAAGATTATCCGCGCCGACATTCACCGCGCCTGAAAATGGCACCACGCCAATCCTGAGTGTCTCCGAGTCAGATTTGCCTTTGAACAGGTCCTGGACCATCGTTTTCGCAGCACTCTGCATTGCCTGCATCTTACCCCGTTGACCCATCGAGCCGGTGGTGTCGAGGACAAGCGCAAGCTCAAGATTTCGTTGCTTCTTCGTGACGACGCTGGTCGCACCGACGTCCAGGGAATTGATATTAGCGAGGCCCATGAAGGTAGTCGGTAGCGACCCCGACACCTCCACGTGGATATCGTCACCTGAGAATGACACCTTCAGTGCCCGTGCAGTGCCTAGCGATGACTTAGGGAAGTTGGCGTTGAAGTAGTGCTGGGCTCTGGCCTCGAGCTCGGCTTCAGAAAGCCCGGTCCATGAGCCGATGGCCAGCGCGGCGGCGTCCGCCGCGTCGGCCATTCGCTCGCGCGCGGCAAGCGCGCGTCCGTAGTCCACAGCGGCGCCGATCGCGAGGAGGATCGGGATAAGAGAAAGGGCAAAAAGGAGAGCGACGCTCCCCTTATGGTTCCGGGCGAAGTGCCGAATATAGAAATTCATTGCATACAATAGGGCGCCGCCTTTCCGTGTGTCGCGTCACTCTCCTTCAAGTGGCTGGGTACGGAAAACTTCTTACCGCGAGGTGTCTCTTTGTCAGAAATGTCGTAAAGGCTGAGAGTCGACGGTGGTCCGGTCACCCATCATCTCCAGCACGCGTACTCGCCAAGGCTGTGCTATAGTGCGGGTCGGAGCTTGCTATGGGGGTGACAATGGGCAGCGGACCAAGGAACTA
>NZ_LPWD01000454.1 GCF_001723295.1 Methyloceanibacter marginalis | reverse complement strand
AAACTGGTCGTTGAGGTTCGTGGCGATAACGAGGCGCCGGACCGGCAGGCCCATAGCCCGGGCCGCGTAACCTGCGAAAATATCACCGAAATTTCCGGTGGGTACGGTAAACGCCACCGGCCGGTGGGGCGCGCCGAGGCTTACCGCGGAGGTGAAGTAGTAGGCGATCTGAGCCAGGATGCGGGCGAAGTTGATCGAGTTGATGCCGGTCAGCCCCAGCCGGCCGCTCAAGACCGGGTCGCCGAACAGCGCCTTCACCATGGCCTGGCAATCGTCGAAGGTCCCCTCCACGGCGATGTTGTGGACATTGGCCTCCCTGGCCGTGGTCATCTGGCGGCGCTGCACGTCGCTGATGCGGCCCTTGGGGTGGAGGATGAACACGTCGATGGCGTCGAGCCCGCGGAAGGCCTCGATGGCCGCGGCGCCCGTATCGCCGGAGGTGGCGCCGACCACGGTGGCATGGCCTCCCCTGCGCCGCAGCGCGCGGTCCATGAACCGCGACACGACCTGCATGGCGATATCCTTGAAGGCGAGAGTCGGCCCATGGAACAGCTCGAGGACGAAGCTGTTCGGTCCGAGCTGGCGCAGCGGGGCGACCGCGGGGTGGTGGAAGCCGTCATAGGCGTCCGAGAGCACCGCCCCCAGATCGTCCTGGCAGGCATCGCCCGCCAAAAACGGGCGCATGATCCGATCCGCCGCATCGGCATAGTCGAGGCCGGCGAGCGCGGCGATCTCATCCGGCGCGAACCGCGGCCAAGCCTCCGGCATGAACAGGCCGCCGTCCGGGGCAAGTGCCGCCAGAAGGGCACCCTCGAAGGAGAGCGCCGGCGCCTCACCGCGCGTGGATATGAACTTCAAGATGGGCCTCTCGCCGGAAAAAGGGGGCTTTTCGGTTGACCCTAGCCGCCAGCGAGCGGCCTCGCAACCGAGGCTCGCCGGGCTCGTTAAGGCTGCTTGCCGCGGTAGGCACCCCAGACATAGACGCCATAGACGCCCACCAGGCAGAGCGCCAGGCCGAACCAGGTGAGCGCGTATTGCAGATGGTTGTTGGTGAGCTTGAGCCTTGTCTGCCCCCCTTTGGGCCAACCGCCCGGGACGTCGCTCTCGGCCGCCTCCAAGAAGAAGGGGGCCACCTGGACCGTGCCGCCGGGGAACATGGAGCGCGTCATGGCGGCAAGGTCACGGCTGAACCATTGATTGGCTTTCGGATCATTGTCGGGGATGAACAGGCCGGGCTCGTCCGGGGTGCGGATCAGCCCGGTCACGGCCACCACCTCTTGGACTTGTCCTTGAGGGCGGGTTTCCGGATCGCGCAGTCTCTCCGGCACAAAGCCGCGATCGACCAGGACGAAATGCCCGTCCACCGTCTGCAGCGGCGTGATGACGTGCCAGCCCGGCTCGCCGTCGAGCGAAATGGAATAGAGATAACGCTCCCGCTTGTGGTGAAAGCGGCCTTCGGCGCGCACGGGAAGATAGCTGAGGTTTCCGGGCTCCTTGGTCAGTTCGAGCGCGCGCTCCAGAGAGACCGGCTTACGCTCGGTCCGCGCCTCGATCCGGGCGATCAGCCCCTCCTTCCATTCAAGGCGCTCAAGCTGCCAGACCCCGAGGCCGACCAGGAAGACGAGGCCGATGAGCGTGGCGACGGTGAGCTTGATGAGTGCGCTGGCCGGCATCGGACCCCCTATTTGCCGGCGACCAGCTTGCCCTCTTCGGCCTTGTGCCTGAACTGGAGGGCGATGAGCACGCCCTTGAACGACCGAAGCAGGAGGAGCGGAAGAATGAGCGCCAGGGCGCCCCAGACAAGGGCGTGCAGCCAATAGGGCGGCTGGTAGAACACTTCGACCAGGAGCGCCGCGCCGACGACGATAAAGCCGGTGATGAGGATGACGAAGACCGCGGGCCCATCGCCGGAATCGGCAAAGTCGTAGTCGAGGCCGCAGATCTCGCAGCAGGGTGCGAGCGTAAGGTAGCCGTCATACAGCTTGCCCTGGTGGCAAGCGGGACAGCGGCCGATGAGGCCAGACCAGATGGTCGTGCCAAGCGGGACGTGGGGGGCTTGCCCAGTGCTCTCCTCGTTCATCCGTCGATCCTAGCAGCCAAAATGAAAAGGGGCGGCCGACTGACCGCCCCCATCAACGACGGCGTCGCCGTTGTTAGTGTCCCGGGTTGGCCCCTGCGCCCCACACATAGATGCAGGTGAACAGGAACAGCCACACCACGTCGACGAAATGCCAGTACCAGCGCGGCCTCGAAGCCGAAATGCTGCTTCGGCGTGAAGTGGCCCTGCAGCGCGCGGAACAGGCACACGAGCAGGAAGATCGTGCCGACGATCACATGGAAGCCGTGGAAGCCGGTCGCCATGAAGAAGGTCGAGCCGTAGATGTGGTTGGCGAACCCGAAGCCCGCATGCATGTACTCGTAGGCCTGCAAGGCGGTGAAGATCATGCCGAGCACGACGGTGATGGCAAGCGCCCAGGCGAGCCCCTTGCGGTCGTTGTGCAGCATGGCGTGGTGCGCCCAGGTCGCCGTCGTGCCCGAGGTGAGCAGGATCAGCGTGTTCACCCACGGCAGGCCCCAGGGATTGAAGGTGGCGCCGAAATAGCCGAGCCCCGGCACGCCGGTCTCATCGCTCGGGATCGGCGGCCACTCGCCGCCAAGCACTTGCGTGCGTGCATAGGTGACCGCGTCGTCGGGGAACAGGGCCACGTCGAAATAGGCCCAGAACCAGGCCACGAAGAACATCACCTCGGAGGCGATGAATAGGATCATGCCGTAGCGCAAATGAAGCTGCACGACCGGCGTCTCGTCGCCGCTATGCGCTTCGTTGATGACGTCGCGCCACCAGCCGAACATGGTGATGATGACGAGCGCGAAACCCGGCAGCATGTACCAAAGCTGCGGATCGCCCGCTTTCTTCGACATGAAGTACATGAGGACGCCAATGGCCAGCGTGAAGGCGCCGACCGAGCCGATGATCGGCCATGGGCTCGGATTGACGAGATGGTAGTCGTGTTCCGGTTTCGCGTGGGCTTGGGCCATCTGGTGTTCCCCTTCCTCCCCAATCTGTCTCATCGGCGCCTCTGCCGCGCCACTTAGCTTACGATCCCGAGGCTCCGTCCACCGGCGCCGCAGCAACGTCCGAAGGATCGTCGCTCCGGTAGAAGGTATAGGACAGCGTGATCTCAGGAATATTCTCGGTGCTCTCGTCCTCGACGAACTTGGGATCGACGAAGAAGCTCACCGGCATCTCGATGCTTTGTCCCGGCGCAAGCGTCTGCTGGGTGAAGCAGAAGCACTGCACCTTGGTGAAGTAGCGCCCGGCCGCCTGCGGGGCGACGTTGAAGCCGGCGGTGCCGGTCACGGGCTTGTCGGAATTGTTGGTCGCCTTGAAAAAGGCGAGCGCGTTCTCGCCGATATGGACTTGCATGGTGCGCTGTTCCGGCGCGAAGCTCCACGGCAGGTTCGGATTGACGTTGGCGTCGAACCGGACAGTGACCATGCGGTCGAGGATATCTTTCGGCGCGACATCGGCTCGCTGGGTGGCGCCGCATATCCCGTGGCTTGGCAGAACATGCGGTAAAGAGGCACGGCGGCAAAAGACAGGCCGACCATGCCCGCCACGAGGGCGGCAAGCGACAGAGCGACAAGGCCTTTCTTGTCGCCCGTGCGGGTCTTTGTGTCTTGCTCGCTCATCCGCTTCACTCAGATCGGCCGCACGGCGACGTTGCCGCCCAGCCTGACAATAGTGACGATAAAGAACAGCACGACGAGGCCCGCGAGGATCCAGGCGATGGCCAGAGATCGCTTGCGTTGGCGGCGTTTGCGTTCGTCATCCGCATCTTCCATCAGAACGTCCAAGTAAGCGGCAGCGCGCCGCTCTCGAGCCCGAAGCCTTGCTCCACGAGAAGCGCGGCGAAGAGCACGAACAGGTAAAGCACCGAATAGGCGAACAGGTGCTTCGCCGCCCGGTCAGCCGCCTCGCCTTCGCGGATGCGATAGCAATCGACGGCGAAGACGACAAAGAAGGCGCCGAGGATCGAGGCGATGACTGTGTAGAGCAGGCCGCCGAATCCCATCACCGCCGGCGCCATGCCGAGCGGCGCCAGGATGAGACTGTAGATCAGAATTTGACGCCTGGTCTCGTCCGGGCCGTGGGTCACGGGCAGCATCGGCACGCCGGCGCGCTCGTAGTCCTTGCTGCGGACCAGGGCCAGCGCCCAGAAATGCGGCGGCGTCCAGATGAAGATGATCAAAAACATCACGAAGGATTCGAGACTTACGCTACCGGTGGCCGCGGCCCAGCCGATCATGGGCGGCACGGCGCCGGCAGCGCCGCCGATGACGATGTTCTGCGGCGTCCAGCGCTTGAGCCACATTGTGTAGACGAACACGTAGAAGCCGATGGTGAGCGCCAGAAGCCGGCGGCG
>NZ_LPWD01000453.1 GCF_001723295.1 Methyloceanibacter marginalis | reverse complement strand
CCAGGACCACAAGGCGGCTCACGTTGACGGAGCCGGGCCGGGCCTATCTCGAGACGTGCCGGCGCGTGCTCGCCGATCTCGATGCGGCGGAGCGGCGCCTTGCGGGCGAGCAGGCCGAGCCGCAAGGCGTGCTGGCGCTCACTGCGCCGATCCTGTTTGGACGGTGCCATGTACAGCCTGTGGTGCATGCTTATCTCGATGCTTATCCCCGCGTGTCAGCCCGCATGTTTCTGGCGGACCGGATCGTCGATCTCGTGGAGGAGGAGTTGGATCTCGGCATCAGGATCGGCCACTTGCCCGATTCCGCCATGCGCGCGACGGCGCTCGGCAGCGTGCGCTACGTCTGTTGCGCAAGTCCGGCTATCTTGATGACGCCGGTGTGCCGGAGACGCCGCAGGCCCTCGCGGGCCATCGCTGCATCAGCTTCGCCACGTTCGCGCAACCGGGCCGTTGGTCGTTCTATGGGGGCGAAACCGCAAACGGTGACGGTGGTCCCGCGTCTCATCGTCAATACGGCCGAGGCCGCAATCGACGCGGCCAAGGCGGGGCTCGGCATCGTGCGCGTCCTCTCTTACCAGGCCGTGGAGGGATTCAAGGACGGGTCCCTCCGGATGGTCCTCGAGGCGTTCGAGCCAGAGCGCCTCCCGGTCAGTCTCATCCATCGGGAGGACCGGCTGCCGCAGGCCAAGGTGCAGAGCTTCGTGGCGCTCGCGGTGCCCCGCTTGCGCAGGGCCTTGAGGGACATCGCGGAGACTGAGGACAAAGCGCCCCACCAGCTTCCCAAGCCCGGTTCAAGCTGCTAAAGGAAGCCGCCAACCGGTCCCCGCGTCTTGCACCGCACCAATCGCGGGCGGCCCCAATTCATAAGAGGTTGGCCGATGCCCGACGGGCAGTCTTCGCAAGACCATTCCCGCTTTCCCGACCGCGCCATGGCGCTGACCTTCGACGATGTCCTGATCCGTCCGGGGCCGTCCGAAGTGTTGCCCAACGAGGTCAAGGTCGCCTCCCGCGTCACGCGGTCGATCGCCATCAATATTCCGATCCTGTCGTCGGCCATGGACACGGTCACCGAGGCGGGCCTCGCCATCGCCATGGCCCAGGCCGGCGGCATCGGCGTCGTCCACCGCAACATGGATGCCGAAGCCCAGGCCGCCCAGGTGGCCCAGGTGAAGAAGTTCGAGTCCGGCATGGTGGTGAACCCCGTCACCATCGATCCGGACGCCACTCTGGCCGACGCCCTGCAATTGATGGCCGACTACCGGATCTCCGGCATCCCGGTCGTGGAGTCCGCGGCGGGCGGCAAGCTGGTCGCAATTCTCACCAACCGCGACGTGCGTTTCGCCACCAACCCGGCCCAGCGGGTGGCCGAGCTGATGACCAAGGAGAATCTGATCACGGTCAAGGATACGGTGGACATGGAGGAGGCCAAGCGCCTGCTCCATCATTACCGCATCGAGAAGCTGCTCGTGGTGGACGACGACTATCGCTGCATCGGCCTGATCACCGTGAAGGACATCGAGAAGGCGCGCGCCCATCCGGATGCCTGCAAGGACGAGCAGGGGCGCTTGCGCGTGGCGGCGGCAACGAGCGTCGGGGATGCGGGCTTCTCGCGGGCGGAGCATTTGATCGACGCCGGTGTGGACCTGATCGTGGTCGATACGGCGCATGGTCACTCGCAGCTTGTGCTCGACCAGGTCGGGCGCATCAAGCGTCACTCGAATGCGGTGCAGGTTGTCGCGGGCAACGTCGCCACGGCCGAGGGCACGCGCGCGCTGATCGATGCCGGCGCCGATGCCATCAAGGTGGGCATCGGCCCCGGCTCCATCTGCACGACGCGCATCGTGGCGGGCGTCGGCGTGCCGCAGTTCAGTGCGCTGCTCGAGTCCGTCGAGGTGGCGAAGAAAGCGGACGTGCCGGTGATCTCCGACGGCGGCATCCGCTATTCGGGCGATCTGGCCAAGGCCCTCGCCGCGGGCGCCGACTGCGTGATGCTGGGCTCGCTGCTGGCGGGCACCGACGAGAGCCCGGGCGAGGTGTTTCTGTACCAAGGCCGCTCGTACAAGGCCTATCGCGGCATGGGTTCGATCAGCGCCATGGCGCGCGGCTCCGCCGACCGTTACTTCCAGCAGGAGATCAAGGACACGCTCAAGCTCGTGCCGGAAGGCATCGAGGGGCAGGTGCCCTATAAGGGGCCCGCGGGCAGCGTGCTCCACCAGCTCATCGGGGGCTTGCGCGCCTCCATGGGCTATACCGGCTCCCGCACCATTCCCGACTTCCAGGAGCGCGCCAAGTTCATCCGCATCTCGTCGGCCGCCTTCCGCGAAAGCCATGTGCACGACGTGACCATCACCCGGGAATCGCCCAACTACCCGCGCGAAGCGTAGCGCCTCGCAATCCAATCCTTGTCATTGCCCGGCTTGACCGGGCAATCCAGTAACCACCGACGCGCGTGATCGCGAAGGCCAGGGGTTACTGGATGCCCGCCTGCGCGGGCATGACAACGTGATGGGCTACTTCACGCCGAGCTTGCGGACCTCCTCGAAGATGCCGGGCTCGAGCCGCTCGGCCATGCGGAGATCGGCGCTGCCGTCGGTGGGCTCGCCCGTGCGGCTCTTCACAACGCCTCGGCCGACAAGCGCGAGCGCGTTGGTGTTTTGGATCTTGAGGGCCGTGTCGAAGTCGGAGCCCGCCTTGTCGAGATCGTCGTTCAGCACGTAGACCCAGCCGCGATCCACATAGCCCTTGGCGGTTTCGGGATCGAATTCGATGACTTTGGTGTAGTCGGCGATCGACAGGTCGTATTCCTTGCGTTTGCGATAGAGCTCCGCGCGGCTCGAATAGCCGTTCATGGCTTTTGGATCGAGCTCGATCTTTTTGTTCAGGTCGGTGAGCGCTTTGTCGTAGTCGGCCTTGTTGCCGTAGACGAGGCGCGCAGGAGATAATAGTCGGCGTCCCCGTCATTGAGCCCGATGGCCGTGTCGAGATCCGCGATGGCCTTGTCGTAGTCTTTGCTGGCGTCGTAGCCGGCCGCGCGCATGAAATAGCTGTTGGCGCGCTTGGGATCGATGGCGACGGCCGCGCTCATCTCATCGAGCGCCGCGTCGAGCTGGCCTGTGGCCGAGAAGCCGAGCGCACGCACGCTATGGGCGCGGATCAAGAGCTTCTTGTCGTCGTTGCCTTTGGCGATGAACGCCTCGCAGGCGTCGAGCACCTCCTTCACGGTCAACGTGCCGTCGAAGCAGGGATCCATCGGCTTGTCTTCGGCCGCGGCGGGCAGGCTGGCGAAGGCCAGTGCGGCGGCCAGCAGGCCGGCGGAGATGGGGGGGAAAGCGCGCAAGCGCATGGAAAACCTCCTTGGGAACTCGGGGAACTTTGCTGTTGGGGGTAGGTTTAGAAGGGCTCCCGGGGGTGCGTCAATTGAACATCCATCCATGTTTAAAGGGCATTTTGGCAATCACATGGAGCGCTCGATCCGGTAGCGGAGCCTATAGTCGTCGGTCTCCTTGCCCTTTCGCAGCGCGCCGTCAGGCCCGTCGGCGATCTCGTCGACCCGCCGCCAGGCGCTGAAATCCTGCGTCCCGGCCGGATTCGCCGCAAGCCCGAGGAGGAACAGGCGGTCGGGCTCGCCCGGCATGCGCAGAACGAGAATGCGGCGCGAGGTGCGGAAATGAGAGGTCCACTTGGCCTTTGATGACGGACCGCCCGCCGGCCGTGGTCATGGTAAAGGTCGACGGCATGGTGTTCTTGTCGGTGTTGAGATCGACCGAGACGCCGTCTGCCGGTGGCTTGGCGTCTTCCG
>NZ_LPWD01000452.1 GCF_001723295.1 Methyloceanibacter marginalis | reverse complement strand
GCGTCGTCCTAGCAAACGCCGGCGTCGACCGTTCCCTTCACGATACGTATTACGTGGTCGCTCACTTCCACTACGTGTTGTCGGTTGGGGCTGTCTTCGCAATCTTTGCTGGCTGGTACTATTGGTGCCCGAAGATCACCGGATACATGTACTCGGAGACGTTGGGCAAGCTGCACTTTTGGCTTATGTTTGTCGGGGCGAATATAGCGTTCTTCCCGATGCACTTCCTTGGCCTTGCGGGCATGCCACGTCGCATTGCCGACTATCCGGACACCTTCGCCGGCTGGAACTTTGTGGCATCGATTGGCGCCTACACTGCCTTCGCCGGCTTCCTCGTGTTCTTCGTTGGCGTCGCCAACACGTTCTGGGTTAGGCGCAGGGCCGCGGCAAATCCTTGGGGTGCAGGCGCAACGACACTTGAGTGGACATTGCCATCGCCGCCGCCCTTCCACACGTTCCAGACCCTGCCTCGCGTGCGGTAGGAATGGCACCGCAAGGAGATGGCAATGGGCGTCGTCGGATCTCTTCAGATCAAACTCAAGCGGGCTTACGAGCCGTCGGCGAAGAGCGACGGGCGGCGGATACTCGTGGATCGTGTCTGGCCGCGGGGGATCACCAAAGAGGAGTTGCGTTTGCACCGCTGGGCGAAGGATTTGGCTCCAAGTGCGCAGCTCAGGAAATGGTTCGGTCACGATCCGGCACGATGGAGTGGTTTCAAGGAGCGGTATCATCGGGAACTCGACAAGCTGCCGAATGCAATCGATGAGCTGGCGGCCGAGTGCCGCAAGGGGCCAGTGACACTGGTGTTCGGTGCCAAGGATACGCTTCACAATCAGGCTGTCGCGCTCAAGCAGTTTCTTGAGAAGCGGACCGAGACCCGGTCATGATGCGCCTCTCACCGGCCATGCGTGCTGGCGTCATCCGCGTCGCTGGGAGTTGCCCTGATGCACGGCATCCCTCGTTATAGAGGTTTCAGCGGTCCCGCGTTGTTCAGTCAGGGGTTCAGGCCGTTTTTCCTGGGCGCGGGCGTCTGGGCAGTGCTCGCCGTTTCAATTTGGCTCTTGATCGTTCGTGGGGATGCGTCCCTGCCAACCATTTTTCCGCCAACCCGTTGGCATGCGCACGAAATGCTGTTCGGCTTTGCTACCGCCGCCATGGCGGGCTTCGTGTTGACGGCAATACCGAATTGGACGGGGCGCATGCCTCTCCAGGGCGCGCCGCTCATCGTTTTGTCTGGTGTTTGGCTACTTGGCCGGGCTGCCATGGCGACATCCGCCCTGATCGGCGGTCTTCTTGCCGCCCTCATCGATCTCTCGTTTCTGTTGATTCTCTTCTCTGTCGTGCTCCGTGAGATCGTTGCGGGGCGGAATTGGCGACACTTTCCACTCCCTGTTGCGGTTGCCGTTCTGATCGTCGCGAACGCGCTAACCCAGCTCGAACCAAATGGGCTCGCGCAAAGCGGTGCGTTGGGAGAGCGGCTGGGCCTGGCCACGTTCATCTTATTGATTAGCCTTGTTGGGGGCCGGATCATTCCGAGTTTCACGCGAAATTGGCTGGCAAAGAGGGGAAGCGATGTCATGCCCACTCCACTCAATCGTTTTGACGTGGGCACGATAATCCTAGTTCTGGCTGGGCTTGGATTGTGGGTTGCAAGTCCTGACGCCCAGTTTGCTGGCGTAGCGTTGGTCGTCGCCGGCCTGTTCAGTTTCGCACGGTTGCTTCGTTGGCGCGGATGGCGCACGCGCTATGAGCCCATACTTTGGATCTTGCATCTCGGCTATGCATGGGTGGCCATCGGGCTGCTTTTAGTTGGATGTGCCGCCTTATTTCCAGTGGCGATACCCTATCCCGTGGGTATTCATGCCGTCGCAGTCGGCGGCATCGGAACTATGACGCTAGCGGTCATGACCCGTGCAATCCGCGGACACACCGGGCGAGCTTGGCAGCTGGCCCCATCGCCATGACCCTCTACCTGCTGATAACGTTGTCAGCGGTTTCGCGAGTGACAGCTCCCTTCATGCCGGACTTCCATCTACCCCTATTGATGTTCTCCGGTGTCATTTGGATAGCTGTGTTCTCTTTGTTTATCGCCAGCGATGGACGCGCATTGTTCACCGTCGGCCAGTAGATGGACGACTGTTAAATTGCCCTGATAAGAAACAAAAGACTCGTGCTGAGCCCAATTCCCACAACGAGACTTCTAATGACTAGAGCAGGGAGCATCCGCGCAAGAGGTGCGCCGCAATAGCCGCCAATAATCGCAGCGATCATCATGACCCCAGCCTGAGGCCACGCGACAAGTCCGGCAACAGCAAAAATCACGAAAGACACGACAGACAACACGAACGAGACGCCGCTCTTCAGAGCATTCATTTCATCCAAATTCGTCATACCCCAAAGCGAGAATAATCCCAGCAGCATGATTCCGAGGCCACCGTTGAAATAGCCGCCGTAGATGGAAACAACGAATGTTCCACTAAGTTTATGGGCACGAAGAGATACCGGCATGCGCCGCAGCAAATGTTGCAAGGGATTTGCGAACGCGAAGGCTAATGTAGCGAACAACAGAAGAAAGGGAACGACAAACGTGAATGCGGCGTCGGATGATGCGACAAGCAGCAAAGCCCCGCAAACGCGCCGAGCATGGCGGTCACTGTCGTCTTGAAAAGCTGAGATGCGTCAAGCTGTCGGAGTTCCTTGAGGAAGCCCAGGACGCTGCCGAGATATCCGGGGCATATAACGACGGCACTGGATGCATTTGCCGTGATGGGTGGAATGCCAACGAGCAGGAATGCGGGAAGAGTCAGAAAGGTCCCGCCGCCGGCAACGGTATTGAGGACGCCCGCTCCAAGGCCCGCCGCAATCAATATGATGTAGCTCTCCAAGGACGTCATATGTTTTGGAGCGGCCGCATCCGCCGATGACACGAATGCTCGATCATGTCACTGGCGGCGGCTCAGTCATGATGGCCCTCAGGCCCTTCAGTGCAATCTGCAGAAGTTCGTCGTCGCTTTGTGCCGAGCAGACCGCATAGACTGGATAGAAGAAGCTTGGGGCGCCAGAAACAAGATGGAGCTTTCCAGACTTGAGGTGGGGTTCTACTAGACGCTGTCGGAAATAGCCGCAGCCGCCGCCTTCCAAGATGTAATTCAGTCCAAGTAAGCCGAGGCCGCCCACAACAATCCCAGGATTGCCGATCTCGGGGAAGGCCATGGCATGATGGTTCGCAAATTCAGGGCCCCAATCGACATAGACATAATTCTCCCGCGTGCAGCCAGCCGGCTCGGGATCTGTTGTGACGAGAACGAGCTTCTCTTCCAGCAGCGGCTCCACGCGAACACCCGGCCGCTGCTGCGGGGCATACATGATAGCGAGATCGAGAACCCCGTTGGTGACTTGCTCCATGAGAGGTTCGGGCAGGTCGACCTGAACCCGCAGTGCGATCTCCGGGGCCGTCTTGCGCATCCAGTGCAGCCATTCGAGCATCCAGGGATGCCACAAGATGAGTTCCCCGCCGATGGCGAGTACTGCTTGGTAGCCCGGTGGGACGGCGACCTGATGGCGTGCCCGTTCCCACAGTTGGACGAAGGTCGGTGCGTAGCGGAGGAATTGCTCGCCGGCTGGAGTCAGCGACGCGCCGCTCTTGTTGCGGACGAACAACGTCCTGCCCAGCCTCTCTTCGAGCGAACGCACGCGGGCGCTGATGGTCGTCTGGCTGACGTTAAGCTGCTCGGCCGCGCGCACGAAGCTCCGAGTCCTGACGATGGTGAGAAACGTTCTTGCGAGCTCGATGTCCATTGTCGACTAGTTAGCAAAAATAATGCAGCTAAGAACCGATTATATTCGTTTGCCTGACCTGACGGAACGTCGCGACAATACGACCCAGCAAAAGGGAAGCTTGCCATAGCGGGCTCTTTGATAATGCGTCGCAGTCGACTTTCGTCGCCGCCGTGCTTTCTGGATGAGCTGGAAAGCCAGGCAGAGGATCAACCGGATGACCTGCCACGCTGGCGAAGGACGCAGCGGGACCGGCTGATTGCCGACCGGCTGGGGCTCGGTGTGGCCATCCGAAGTCTTTATGCGCGGCAGATGGCCGAGCGCCTGAACCGATTCTTGCCGGACCTCACAAATTGCACGGTCAGCGGCTACTGGCCCTGCAAAGGCGAGCCCGATCTTCGGCCCTGGCTGAGTTCGCTGGGAATACGAGGTGCGCGTGGCGCTCTGCCGGTCATCGTAGAAAAGAACACGGCGCTGCGCTTCCGCCTGTGGCGAGCCAGTGATCCTCTTGAAAAGGGTATCTGGAATATCCCCCATCCTGCCAGCGGGGCCGAAGTCGACCCCGATATTGTTATCGTCCCGCTCGTGGGTTTCGACTGCGCAGGCTATCGGCTCGGCTATGGCGGCGGATATTTTGACCGCACTCTTGCGGTCGCGCCAAATAGGCCGCGCATCATCGGTGTGGGGTACGCACAGTCGAGACTAGAGACCATCCATCCCCAGCCTCATGACGTTCCCATGGATGTCATAGTTACCGAAAGTGAGGCCCTCGAGTACGAGCGGTAGTGAGGAGGGGAATGCGCACGGACCTGTCTTCACAACAAAAATACTGCATTAAATGACGAATAACATTCATTTGCCTGCGGCGATCTGAGGCGTCAAGGTATCCAAAGAGGTTCTGCGGGCAACGAAGCCGGCTCGCAGACGCATTTCGTGCACGCTAAACCCGCAGACATGACCGCTTTCGATTTTCATGGCCCTGGCCTCACCGAGGAGCAGTGGCAGCGCATCAAGGAACTGGCCAGCAACCTCAATGCCGAGCAGGCGCTGTGGCTCAGCGGGTACTTCGCCGGCGTCGATCATCGGCTGCGAGAAATTGCCCTTACAGGCGAAGCCAATCGGCCGAATGAGCGAGATTTCCAGATCGCTGCGAGCGAGACCACATCCCGCACGATCACGATTCTGTTCGGCAGCGAGACGGGCAACAGCGGCGAGATGGCTTCAGCGCTCGGTGACGCTCTTCGAAAAGAGGGACTAACCGGGGCCGTCATCGATATGGCGAACTACAAGACCCGCCAGCTCAAGAACGAGCGTGACGTGCTCATCATCACCAGCACGCACGGCGAAGGCGATCCTCCGGCGACGGCTCTCGATTTCTTCGAGTACGTCGAGGGCAATAAGGCCCCGTCCCTGGAGGGCATTCGCTACGCCGTCCTCGCGCTCGGCGATTCCACCTATGAGCAGTATTGCGAAGCCGGCAAGCGCCTCGACCAGAGGCTTGCGGTGCTCGGGGCGGAGCGCCTTTTCGACCGCGTGGACTGCGACGTGGATTTTGAAGATGCAGCCGCCGAATGGATTAAGACCGTCACGGAGAAGCTCAAAAAGACGCGTGACGGTCAGCAATTTGGCGGTCGCGCGGCGGACGCAGCCCCGCAGAGTAAGCCGTCCGCCGCAATCATCGATCAGCGCCATCCGTTTCAAGCCAGCATCATCGAGAACATTGTGCTGACCGGGCGAGGTTCGAGTAAGGAGACGCGTCACATCGAAATGTCGGTCGAGGGGTCGGATCTCAGATTCGAACCGGGTGACGCCCTGGGCATCATTCCCCGAAACGATCCGAGATTGGTCGACGCCCTTCTCGAAACGCTACATTTATCGGCGGACGCCGAAGTGTCCGTCAGGGACAAGGCGGTTGGTCTCGGCCAGGCACTGACTGAAGACTACGAAATCACGGTTGGAACTACGCGCTTCATCAACCAGTGGGCCGACCTAACGGGCGCGGAAGAATTGATCGCGCTGCGGGGCAACGAACAGGCCGAAGCGCGAAGTGAGTTTCTGCTCCGGAATCATATTATCGATATCGTCAGACGTTACCCCGGGGACGGGGTCGAGCCGGAGGCTTCGTTGGCGGACTTCGTACCATGCGTCCGAGGCTCTATTCCGTTGCCTCGAGCCGTCCTTTGCCCGGATGAAGTGCATCTTACCGTCGCGACGGTTCGTTTCGATCTCCACGGCGAGGCGCGGTCCGGCGTCGCCACGGGATATCTGGCCGACCAGTGTGCGCCGAGCTCCATGGTGTCGGTCTACATTCAGCCCAACCCGCGCTTTCGTCTTCCGGCGGACGACGCGCCGATTCTGATGATCGGGGCAGGGACGGGGGTCGCGCCCTACCGTGCCTTTTTACAGGAGCGGGAGGCTCGTGGTGCGTCGGGCCGGTCCTGGCTCGTCTTCGGCGACCGAAACTTCCACACGGACTTTCTCTACCAGACCGAATGGCAGCAATGGCTGAAGGACGGGATACTGACGCGCATGCAGGTCGCTTTTTCGCGTGACGAGGAAAAGAAGTACTACGTCCAGCACCGATTGGCGGAAAATGCGCGAGACGTCTACGCCTGGTTCGAGGAGGGCGCCTCGCTTTATGTCTGCGGCGGCCGCGAGCTCGCGCCAGCTATTCATACGACCCTGATCGACATCCTCAAGCAAGAAGGCGGCTATAGCGATGTGTCAGCGGCCGAGTATCTCGGCGAGATGCAGAGCCATCGCCGGTACCAAGTCGATGTCTATTGAGAGTCATACCGCGCCTATGCCGGATCGCAGCCGCGACGTTTCTCAGCCGCTGGAGAAACTCCATCCAGATGAAACCCTGAAAGCAAACAGCGACCAGCTGCGCGGCGGCATTGTGGAGGGACTCGGGGACCCTGTTACGCGCGCGGTTCTCGGTGAAGATTCAAAGCTCATGAAGTTTCATGGGCTTTATCTTCAGGATGACCGTGATGTCAGGGACGAAAGGCGCAGGCAGAAATTAGAGCCGGCTTACGGTTTTATGGTGCGCGTGCGGCTGCCCGGGGGCGTATGCAGTCCGTCTCAATGGCTCAAACTCGACGCGCTCGCCCGCGATTACGCTGCAGAGAGCCTGCGCGTCACGACCCGTCAGACGTTCCAGCTACACCGAGTTCTCAAGAGCAACCTCCGGCCCACCATTCAAGGGCTGCGTGACGTCCTGCTTGATACGAGGGCCGCATGCGGGGACGATTGTCGGGGCGTCATGTGCTCGGTCAATCCGCGCCTGTCTACGCTGCACGCCGAGCTTTATGATATCGCCAAGCGCTCGAGCGATCACGCCACGCCGAAGACAGGCGCCTACAGAGAGATTTGGTACGAAGAGGAGCGTACGCCCACAGCTAGTCCGGAAGAGCCGCTTTACGGGCGCACCTACATGCCCCGCAAGTTTAAGATCGGGTTTGTGATTCCCCCGATCAACGACATCGACGTATACGCCCAGGACCTCGGCTTCATCGCCATTATCGAGCAGGGTAAGCTTGTCGGATTCAATGTTGCGATCGGCGGCGGCATGGGGCGCATCGATCGCAACCAGAACTCCTATCCGCGGCTCGCCGACGTCGTTGGTTTCGTGGCCGTGGGCCGCGTCCTTTCGACCATCGACGCCGTCATGGAGGTTCAGCGGGACTATGGCGATCGTTCCGATCGTGCCCGCGCCCGCTTCAAGTACACGATTGACGACAAAGGGCTCGAGTGGGTGAAGGCCGAGATCGAGACGCGGCTGGGCTTCGAGCTCGGCGCGGCACGCCCGTATAACTTCACCTCGAACAGCGACAGCCTTGGCTGGCAGCGTGGCGAAGACGGTCTCCAGCACTTCACGCTCTTCATTCAGAATGGCCGGATCACGAATGCGCCGGATTGCCGGCTGCTAGACGGCCTGCGAGCGATCGCCCGCATGCATAAGGGCGAATTCCGGGTCACGCCCAATCAGAACCTCATCATCTCAAATATCGCAAAAGCGGATCGAGATCAGATCGAAGGCCTACTCAGAGCGCACGGTCTGTCAGAACTGAACAGGGGAAGCGGCCTGCGCCTCAACGCAATGGCCTGCGTGGCCTTCCCGACCTGCGGACTGGCCATGGCGGAGGCGGAGCGTTATCTGCCCGAACTCATCACCAAGATCGAGGAGATCCTGAGCCAGCACGATCTCTATGACGAGCCAATCACCATTCGCATGACGGGCTGCCCGAACGGATGTGCCCGGCCATACATCTCCGATATTGGCCTCACCGGCCGAGCCCCCGGGAAATACAACCTCTATCTCGGCGGTGGCTTTCACGGCCAGCGGCTCAATAAGCTCGTTCTGGAAAATATCGGCGAGGACGCCATCCTCGACAAGCTCGGTGGCGTCATCGCTCATTACGCACGCGAGCGAAACGTCTACGAGCATTTCGGCGATTTCGTGCTGCGCGCCGGGTACCTGAACACCACGCAAGATAACAGCCCGTGATCGCCGCGGGTGAAAAGACCGCAAGGAGAAAGTCCATGTCCCTTCAACTCGGCCAAACCGCGCCAGACTTCGACCAGCAGAGCACGGAAGGTCTCATTCGCTTTCACGAATGGCTGGGCAACTCTTGGGGACTGCTTTTTAGCCATCCCAAGAACTTCACCCCGGTCTGCACGACCGAACTCGCCGAGGTCGCGCGACTAAAACCTGAATGGGAGAAGCGCCACGTCAAGGCGATCGGCCTTTCCGTCGATCCTTTGGAAAGTCACGGCGCGTGGGCGGAGGACATCGCCGAGACGCAAGGTCACGCCCTAAATTTTCCGTTGTTGGCGGATGCCGACAAGCACGTGGCGAACCTCTATGGAATGATCCACCCGGACTCGGATCCCACCGTGACCGTGAGAGCGGTCTTCCTCATCGATCCGGCAAAACGCGTTCGACTGATCCTGATTTATCCGCCGAGCGCGGGCCGCAACTTTGCGGAGATTGTCCGGGCTATCGATAGCGTGCAGCTTAGCGACTGGGCCAAAGTCGCGACCCCCGTCAATTGGGAGCCGGGCAAGCCAGTCATTATCTCGCCCGCGTTAACCGACGAACAGGCCAAAGAGCAGTTTCCGCAAGGCTGGCAGGAGCTGAGACCCTATCTGCGTATGGTCGAGTTGCCCGACTGATAGCCCTTGGTGAAATATGCCGAAGACCCCAGAGCCTGAAACCATCGCTGCCAGCAATGGAATCGCATCGGACGAATCCTTTGGTGCGGTTACGCCTCCTATATTTCTGTCGAGCACCTTCGCGTTCCCGGGATTTGAGCAAAGCGGCCCGTACGACTACTCACGCACATCCAATCCAAGCCGAGCGCTCCTGGCCGACACCATCGCGCGTCTTGAGGGCGGTGCTGGCGCCATCGTAACCTCGTCGGGCATGTCGGCCATAAACTTGCTTTTGTCCAGGCTCGAACCCGACGAACTCGTGGTAGCCCCCCATGATTGCTATGGCGGAACCTATCGACTCCTCGCGGCGCGACGAGACCGGCACCATTTCTCCGTCGCTTTTGTGGACCAGGCAGACGACGCGGCGCTGGAAGCGGCGCTAGAGCAATACCCAGCGTTGGTTTTGATCGAGACGCCGAGCAATCCGCTCATGCGTATTGTGGATATCGCTTCCATCTCGGCACGCGCCAAACAGGTCGGTGCAAAGACTGCCGTTGACAACACGTTCTTGTCGCCCGCGCTTCAGCGGCCCCTCGCGCTTGGAGCAGACTTCGTGGTTCATTCCACGACCAAGTACCTAAATGGGCACTCGGACGTCGTCGGAGGGGCGATTGTTGCCGGCGAGGTCACCGATGTGGAGGCCTTCGCAGCTTGGGCGAACATCACGGGTGTAACGGGGGCGCCCTTCGATTCTTATCTCACGCTACGCGGTCTGCGGACGCTTTACCCTCGGATGGAAAGGCAGCAGGCAAATTCTATGCAGGTAGCCACCTATTTATCTGGTCATCCTGAAGTCGCCGCCGTGCACTATCCCGGGCTTCTCTCACATCCGGGCCATGCCATAGCCAAACTGCAACAATCGGGATTTGGCGCCATGCTGAGCTTCGAGCTCAAGGGAGGCGTGGTGGCCGTACGCCGTTTCGTCGAGTCCCTGAGCGTCTTCACCCTGGCGGAGTCGTTGGGCGGCATAGAAAGCCTGATCGCTCATCCGGCGACGATGACACATGTCGGGATGGGAGAAGAAGGTCTCAAAGCGGCCGGGATCGGCGACAGCCTTCTTCGTCTCTCTATTGGCCTCGAGCCATTAGCGATCTGATTGACGATCTTGAACAGGGGTTCACGGCCTCCTCGCAGGAGGCGGCGCTCGCGCCCGGACTCTAAGGAAGGGCCGACAGCCATGCATGCGGCGAGGTACATCAGAACTTTCGGGCTCTCCAACGCCCAAAGTCTGCTGCGGTCGATCCTTTACCTAAACGCCGTCCTGGCGATCGCGCTCTTAGTACAATCCTGGAGCCTGCTGCCTGAGCAGTCGATATGGTGGGTTCTGTCTATGCTGGTTTTGTCGGCCTGCGCACTTTGCTTCTTGGCGGGTCAAACCGCGGTGTTCCCATTATTGTGTCGTCTTCCTTGGTTGTGGCGACTATTCCCCAATATTGACGGCGATTACCGGGTGGAGGTGTGCTCAAATTGGTCGGCGATAAAAACGGGTCTGGCCCACCGAGCAACAGACGATCACCAGGGTGGTCTAGCTGTCTTCAATGAGATGGGGGTAGCACGGATCAGAGTCCGTTTGGCCAGTGTCGACATGCGTCTCGTTAGGGATGGCTGTCATTGTTCCGAAACTGTGATGTGCTTACCACGCAAAGATCGCAAGACGCGATCGACTGTGCTTTTCTATATCTTCGATAGCGTGCCACCTGATGCAAAGTCTCTCGACCAGCGCCATCTGGGCGCAGCACGGCTACGCATCCCATCGGAGCGCTTCCCCAAGATCCTCGAGGGGGTTTATTGGACGGACCGCAACTGGCACAAGGGTTTGAATACCGCAGGCAATATCAGACTTCGCCGAATTCCATGTTGAGCACGCGAAGAAGCGCGCCCTCCGCTAGACGTCAGGCTTTGCCTTAAGTAGTAGAGTAACCGCTTTCCCAATCTCGGCTTCGTTAAGGGTGGCGAACCCCAGACGGAAGGCCTCGGGCGCGCGTGTGGCGTTCAGTGCGAAATGAGCGCCGGGTAGAAGCGAAAGACCAAGGCCTGCTGCCTTCTGGGCCCAGGCTTCGGCACCCAGACCCGGCTTCAGACGAAGCCAGATTGCTAGCCCACCCGCAGGAAGGACAAATTCTGAATCATTCGAAAAGCGCTTAAGGAGTAGGGCTGCTAAATGATCGCGCCGTTCGTGATAGACACGGCGCGCTTTGCGGGTGTGCCGTCTGAGCGTGCCATCGGTGATCAGTTCTCCGAGCGCAAGTTCCAGAGGAAGGTCGCCCTGTCGGTCGACTGCCTCGCGTCTGTCGCTCATGCGGCGCAGAATGGCCGGCGGCGCGACTGCATAGCCAACCCGAATGCCTGGGGCGAGAATCTTCGACAAGGAGCCAACATAAATAACAGTCGCGTTTCGATCCGCGTGGGCGGCGAGGGGAAGCACTGGGTGTCCATCGAAGCGATATTCGTGATCGTAGTCGTCTTCGATTATGGTTAAGCGAAACCGTCGAGCCAGATCGAGAAGGCGTAGTCGGCGGGCCGCACCGAGTGTGACTGTCGTCGGGTACTGGTGATGCGGCGTCACATAGACCGCCTTGAGATGCGGCGCCCGTGCCGCAACCTGCTCCAACGAATTAAGGCTGATACCGCCGTCGTCAACCGGAATGCCGATAACGCGGGCACCGGCCGCACGGAAAGCCGCCCAAGCCAACGGATATCCCGGCGTCTCGACGGCAATCGCCGTGCCTGGCTCCGCAATGGCTGAAGCTGCGAGGAACAAGGCCATCTGACTTCCCCGGGCAATCAGTATGTCTTCAGGACTAAGAGTAAGTCCGCGTTCGTCCTTCAGATAGTGAGCGAGCGCTTCGCGAAGCACCTCGTTGCCCCGCGGATCACCATAAGCGCCACTGAGGAACGACGGAGATGTTAGCGCCCGGCGAAACGCCCGGCTAAGCGAAGCGGTCGGGGCAATCCGTGGATCAGGCAGACCATCCGAAAGGCGCAGAACTTGTCGTCTTGGACCGACGCTCTTGACGACTGCGACATCAACCGGACCCGCAAGCTGACGCTCACGGCCGAAGTCCGGCAAGTCGTGCGCGACAAAGGTCCCACGAGAAGCCTCGGTGACGAGCCAGCCCTGCATGATGAGTTCGTGATAGGCCGCGTCGACCGTGTTGCGATTAAGCGTAAGGCTGCATGATAGAGCGCGGGTCCCGGGTAGCGGATCGCCAGGTTTGAGCCGGCCTCGTTCAATCTCGGCGATGATGGCGCGGGACAGGGCGAGAAAAATCGGTTCGCGACCCTCTCGCTTCACCTCGATCGCTAACGTCGCGCCTTTACCCATCCGAACCCACTCCGCTGGCTCCAGGTCGCGATGACCGGCCCATACCATATCTCAAACCGGACCTACTGAATAGGCCGGACGGAGGATATTAAGAAGAGCCGGCTACCAAAATTTCCCGCTCAAAGGGAGGTGTCCAGGCAACACAGCAAGGAGTGGCTTTCAGTTTAGTGAACTGAGTAGCTAGGGAGGAAAACGACATGAAAATGAAGTTCGGTATTTTGGCCGGCACCCTCGTCGCAATGACGATGGGTCTGTCTGGTCAGGCTATGTCAATGAATACCGATGAGGAGCAGCTGAAGCGTATGGCTGATCCCGACCAGTGGCCTGCCCCTGGTCGCGATTTTGCTCTGACACGTCACAGCACGCTTTCCGACATCAATACGAAGAACATTAACAAGCTGCAGATGGCTTGGCTGCAGGGCACCAATGCCCTTCGCGGTCACGAGGGTTCACCGCTTGTGATTAAGGACGTTGGCGGCAAGACCATGTTGTTCATGGTCTCTGGTTGCCCGGCCATGTCCAACTGTAACGTGGTCCAGGCTCTTGATCTTACGGATCCTGACAACCCGAAGCAGGTTTGGTCCTACGTGAAGAAGACCGACCGTGACGAGTCGGCTGTGCCGCGCGCTTGCTGCGACACCGTCAACCGTGGCGGCTCCTATGCCGATGGCAAGTTCGTGTATGGCACTCTCGACGGTTTCGTGATTGCCCTCGATGGCCAGACCGGTAAGGAAGTCTGGGTCGTCAAGTA
>NZ_LPWD01000451.1 GCF_001723295.1 Methyloceanibacter marginalis | reverse complement strand
TCACGCGCGATCTCGTAGGCCGGCATCGACGACGCGCACTTCTATCGCGTCGACAATATCGAGAAGGCCGCCGAAAGCATTCCCAACGAGGAGTTCTCGATTCTCGTCACGCATACGCCGGAGATCTATCGCCAGGCGGCGCACGCCGATTTCGATCTTCTGCTCAGCGGCCATACCCATGGCGGGCAAATCTGCCTCCCGGGCGGGCATCCCATAACTTTAAGCGCCGTGCTGCCCCGAAAGTTCGGCGCCGGGCCGTGGCGCCATCACAACATGATCGGCTACACCGCGGTCGGCGCGGGCAGCTCCGTCGTGCCGGTCCGGTTCAATTGCCCGCCCGAGATCACCCTTCACGAGCTCCGGCGGTCGGGTGAGGTCAATAAGGCCGGTCGCGCAGATTGAGCCTGAAGAGAATGCGGGAGACGACGAGCTCGGTGATGGCGAAAATTGCCGTGCCCACCGCCACGTCGAGCCAGCTGAGCGGCACGAGACAGCGCGCCGCGATCAGCGGAAAAAGCGATTCCGGAACCTGATCGAGCCCGAGCGCCTGGCTGCTTGGCGCAAGTCCAAGCCGACGCTTGATAAAGCTCGACAACAGATCCCCGGCCATGGCGCTGGCGGCCACCAAGACACCGAGCTGCCAGTCGAGGCCCAGGAGCACAGCCACGACAGGTGTTCCAAGGAGCGCGATCAGGACGCCCCGAATGGTCTTGGAGCGGCCGAACAGTGGTCTGCCGTCTCGGAGCGTGATGCTCCCGTCGAGGGGCCAATCCCCGGCGGTCCCCATGAGCTTTTTCGCGATCACGGGCAAGGCATTGGCGACGCCGACCAAGACGAGGAGCTCGGTCATGAGAATTGGATGCATGCCACCTCAGCTGGTTCGCGAGAACACAGTTTAGGACATCGCCGGCGGCTGGGGCATCGCGTGCGCGGTGCGAAATGTCCCCTTGCCCTCCGGTGCTCATTTGTCCCAAGTCTCCGGCTCAACGCGAGATGAGGCCCCTCGTCATGGCGAGCAAGACTGACAGCAACGCGCCGCAAGGAGCGGCCCCGAAGACCGCGGTCGTCGTGCTCGTGGCGATCAGCATCTGCCACCTGCTGAACGATGTGATTCAGTCGCTGATTCTGGCGATCTACCCCATGCTCAAGACGAGCCTCGCGCTCGACTTCGCCCAGATCGGCTTCATCACCTTCACCTTCCAGGCCACCGCCTCGGTGCTGCAGCCGCTGGTCGGCTATCTCACCGACCGCTACCCCACGCCCTACTCGCTCGTCGTCGGCATGGGCTCATCGCTGCTCGGCCTGATTCTGATCGCCTTCGCCTCGACCTATGTGGAGGTGCTCGCGGGCGCCGCGCTAATCGGCATGGGCTCGTCGGTGTTCCATCCGGAGTCCTCGCGTGTCGCACGTCTTGCGTCAGGCGGACGGCACAGCACCGCGCAGGCCGTGTTCCAGGTCGGCGGCAATTTCGGCACCGCGCTCGGGCCGCTGCTCGCGGCCTTCATCGTGATCCCTTACGGGCAGACCTCGATCGCCTGGTTCTCGGTGGTGGCGCTGCTCGGCATGGTCCTGCTCACCGGGGTCGGAGGCTGGTACGGCAAGGCGCTCAAACTGCCAAGCGTGTCGCACGATGAACGCAAAGCCATCGCCGCGCTCAGCCGGCGCGAGGTGGCGAAATCGATCGCGCTGCTGGTCACGCTGACCTTCTCCAAGCACTTTTACTTGGTCTCGATCACGAGCTTCTACATTTTCTATTTGATCCACACCTTCGATCTGCCGGTGCAGACCGCGCAGCTCTATCTGTTCCTGTTCTTGGGCTCGGTCGCGGCCGGCACCGTCATCGGCGGACCGATCGGCGACCGCATCGGCACGCGCCGGGTGATCTGGTGGTCGATTCTCGGCGTGTTGCCCTTCACCCTGGCGTTGCCTATGTCGGCCTCTTGGGAACGGCGATTCTCAGCGTGATTATCGGCCTCATCCTGGCCTCGGCGCATCCCGCCATCATCGTCTATGCGCAGAGCCTGCTGCCGGGCCGCGTCGGCATGGTCGCCGGCCTGTTCTTCGGTCTCGCCTTCGGCATCGCGGGTGTCGGCGCCTGGCTGCTGGGCCGGCTGGCCGACGCGACCAGCATCACCTTCGTCTACCACGTCTGTGCTTTTCTCCCGGCCATCGGCCTGCTCGCGGCCTTCCTGCCAGAGATGACCAAGCCAAAGCCGCGCCGGCGCCAGAAGAAGCTCCGCGATCACGCGCCGAGTGCCCAAAATTTGACAAGTCGATGACGCTTGTTTGGCGCCGCCAGTCCCGTTTGTTCGGGGCGCGTCTTGGTTTTGTCTTAGTAGTTTGCTCCCTGAGCAGCCGGACTGGCGGTCACGGGTCGCGGCAATGCTCTGTGAAACTGCCTGAATCGGCAAAGGCGAGACTCTGCATATGGTTAGGGATAGTATGATTGGCAGTAGCGCCGATGCTGAGGCTGTGTCCGGCGCAATTCCGTACAGTTTTGCGTACTTGCCGAGCGGCGGTCGGTGGGCCTTTTGCGCTTACGAGAACCCCCAGTTCGGCCCGTCATTCTGTTGAGGTCAGTGATCTTAGGGGGCATCGATGCGTGATATTCGCGGGGACCTACAAGACCGTGCCAGCTTCCTCGAGGAGCAGATCAGCGCGGCGCAAGCGCAATTCGAGAAACGCTTAGAGTTGTTGAAGCGGGAGCATCAGGCGAGGATCGAGGATCTTCAGTCCGAGCTCGAAGCCGTGACGACGCTTATCGAGGGCGAATACCGGCGGCTGACGAGCGCCCGGTGCAAGACGAGCGCCGCCGCCCGGCGCCTCAAGCCGAAGCCGAGCCGCAAGTCCGGCCCGTGGCACAGGAGCCGGAGCATCATCGCCGTCCGGCGCCGGAGCCCGAGTATCGACGCCCGGTGCCTCAGCAGCAGCCGGAGCCTTATCGCCACCCCGTGGCGGCGGAAGCCGAGGCACCTCGCCCGCCCGCCGATGCCGGTGCGCGAGCCCGAGTCCGAGCACAGGCCTGCAGCGCCGCAGGTCTATCGCCGGGCACCGGCCGCCGCAGCACCGGAGCCAGAGCAGCGCCGGCCGGTGGCCATGGCCGCCCAGCAGCCGCAACAGCCGCCGCTGGCCGACTTCCTTATCCGCAAGTTGAGCGAGATCGGCGTCATGACAATCGACGATCTCTGCCATCTCTCGGTGCAGGAGGGCTATTTCGCGGACGGCGAGAACGTCGATCGCGTGGTTCACGGCACACTCATGAACGTCGCCAAGGCGGGCTTCATCCGGCAATTGCCGAATGGTGCCTTCGCGCCCGCGACGGTCATGGACACGATCAGGCTGCGCCGCGCGATCTAGGCGGTCCGTTGCGTGGGCCGTCCGCGTAGCAACTCGACGACGTCGCTTCTGACTTTCTCTTCCGCATAGCGCGCAAGCGCTTTGCGGTCGGGAAAGTCGTCGAGCGGCACGGGCGGCCCAATGCGGATATTGGCGTCGAGCGGACCGAGGCCCAGCAGCTTCCAGGCATGGCTCGCCATGTCCATGTCGCCATACCACGCGACTTGCGGGCGGCCGCGCCGCCCCAAGGGAAGGCCGTAGAGCTTCGTGTAGCTCAGCGCCAGGGTCTGCACCGAGACCCTCGATCCCATGGGCCGGCCCTCGAGTGGCTTCGCCGCGGCGAACAGCGCGGTACGGAACGGCACCACCGTGTTGCCGTCGCTGGAGGTGCCTTCGGCGAACAGAACCACGTGGTCTCCGTCCTCCAACCGATTCAGAATTTCATTCGCCTTGCTGCCGACTTCGCTGCGCCGCTCGCGGTCGACGAACACCGAGCGTTGCAGGTTGGCGAGCCACTTCACGAAGGGCCAGGTCGAGACCTCCTGCTTGGCGACGAAGGAGACCGGCGCCACCGCCGACAGCACGGTGATGTCGAGCCAGGAGACGTGGTTCGACACGATCAGCACGCCTTGGCTTTCCGCGATCTCGCCGTCGACGTTGAGGCGGATGCCGACGATCCTGCACACTTGGCGGTGGTACCAATGCGGGAAGGTGCGGGCGTAGCGCGAGCCCATCCGCACGAACAGGAGCTGAAGCGGCATCAGCGGGACGGTGAAGGCGAAGAACGTCGCCAGCACCAAGAATGCGCGCACGCTTCTCATTGATCAGCGATCGACCGTTGAAGCCGTAACGCTCAATAGCAGGTCCGCCGCCCATAGCGCGTGATACACAGCCCGCGCAGCGCCGGATCCTCAGCCCGTACCGGAACAGGCTTCATACGGCAGTCGGTTTGGATCTCCCCAAAGCCGAGTTCGAGGGTAGTGCAGACCTCGCGGGTCGCCGCAGGCACGATGTAGAGGTCGTGCTCGGAGGGGAAGGTCATCTCGACCTTGGGCGGCACCGATGCGGCTGACGGAGATACAGACGGCGCGGGCGGGACGTCACGAGCCGGGGCGCTGGCGTCCGCTGCCGGAGCCGCCTCGGGTTCCAGCGAGATAGCGTGCTGTGCGAAGGCCACGCTGGTAAGCAACATCAATGCGCCCGCGAGAAAAATCCGCTTTCCCATCACGCCACCCCCTTAGTGCTTCTTAAGCGATGGTTAACGTTGTCCCGGCGGAGGCGGGAAGTCAAACGGGGCAAAAAACGCGCGCTATTTGCCGTTCTTGAGCGGCTTGCCGAACAGCTCCAAGCGGTGCCCGATTAGCTGGAAGCCGAGCTCCTTGGCGACGCGCTCTTGCAGGTGCTCGATATCCTCGTTCTTGAACTCGATGACCTCGCCGGTCTTCACGTTGATGAGGTGATCGTGGTGCTCGTGACCGGCCGGCTCGTAGCGCGCCCGTCCGTCGCCGAAATCGTGCCGCTCGACAATGCCTTCGCCTTCCAACAGGCGCACGGTGCGGTACACGGTGGAGAGCGAGATGCGGGGATCTCGCGCACTTGCCCGGCGGTAGACCTCCTCCACGTCGGGATGGTCATGAGCCTCCGACAGGACCCGCGCGATGGTGCGCCGCTGGCCGGTCATGCGCATGCCCCGATCGGCGCACAGTCGCTCCAGCCGGCTTTCCCGTATCGCTGGCTTGGACATGGACCCCCGGCTATCGCTGGTCTTCATGTGATTCCTCGGCGATTTGCTCATCATCGGAGGGTGAGTCCGAAAGGGCAAGGCTGAAGATCGCGGCGTCGGCCCCGTGCTCATAGTAGTGCTCGCGCCTGCCGACGGGGACCGCGCCGAGCGAACGGTAGAGCGTCAGTGCGGGTTCGTTGTCCTCTTCGACTTCGAGGAACAGCCGCTTCGCGCCCGCGGCGCGCAACTCGGTCACCGCCTTTTCGAGCAGCGCGCGGCCAAGACCCGCATTGCGGCAGGCGGGCGCTACGCAGAAGGTGAGGATCTCGGCTTCGTCGGCAGCTTTGCGCGCGATGAGGAGACCGCCCATCGTGCCGGAGGAATCAGCGACCGAGCCGATCAGGCAGAGCGTCTCCGGAGAAGCGAGAAATTGTGCCATCGCCGCTTCGTCCCAGGCCCTTGCGAAACAACTGCGGTGGATCGCGGCCATGGAGATGGGGTCGAAAGAGCCAGCCCGGGTGACGGTGATCGTGAGCGGCATCAGTGCCTCGCGACGGCGGGAGCTGCGGCTTGGCGTCGGGCGGCCGCAAATAAAGCGGCCGCACGGTCTCCGAGGTCGCGCCGCGTTCAAGCGCGATCTCGGCAAGCGCCGCGACGCTTGGCTGAAGTGAAGGCAGCTCGATCTCGATTTTGCGACCGCGCGTTACGGCTGCGTCACAAAGACTCCGCGCCCCGTTGCCGACGGCCAGACGAAGCGTCGCGGGCAGGAGACCGGCGGCGTCATCCGGCGCGATGAGCAATGGACCTTCCAGTCTGCTTCCGGTTTGATCGTAGAGCCCGAGATAAAGCATGTCGCGCCGGGCATCGACGGCGACCGCGAACGGACCCTTGGGCTCGAGGCCGGCAAGACGGGCGGCGCGCGCCATCACCGCGAGACTGTCCGTGCCGTAAAGCCGCGCCTTCGTCACGAGCGCCAGGCCTCGCGCCGCGGCGATGGCGATGCGCACGCCCGTGAAGCTGCCGGGACCGGTGGTCGCCGCGATCAGATCGAGATCACATGCGTCGATCTCGGCTTCCCCGAGCACCTCCTCCACCATGGGCATCAGCGCCTCGGCGTGCCCGCGCGCCATCTCAGCCTGAAGCACGTGAAGCCGGTGCGTGGAATCGGTAGTGCACAGCACGGCGGCGGAGCAGGCGCCCATGCTCGTATCGAGCGCGAGAATGTTCATAGCTTGGGTCTTAGACGATGAGCGCGATTTGGTCGAAGCGAAAGCGCGGCGCCCGCGGCTTCAAATCTGCACCGTCGCCAAAGCCGAGATTGCAAAGGAAATTCGATTTGACGTTGGTGTCGGCAAAAAATTCCTTGTCCACCGCCTCGTTGTCGAAGCCGGACATGGGGCCGCAGTCGAGCCCGAGCGTGCGCGCCGCCGTGATGAGATAGGCGCCCTGCAACGAGCCGTTGCGGAACGCGGTCTGCTCGATCTTTTTGGGCTTCCCTTCGAACCAGCTTTTGGCGTTGGTATGGGGAAAGAGATAGGGCAGGTGTTCGTAGAAATCGAGGTCGTAGCCGATGATCGCGCAGACGGGCGCCTTCATCGTCTTCTCGCGGTTGCCCTCCGACAGATGCGGTTTGAGTTTCTCTTTTGCCGCGCGGGATTTCACGAAAAGAAAGCGCGCCGGGCTGCAATTCGCGCTCGTCGGTCCGAGCTTCGCGAGATCGATCAACTCATGCAGCAGCGAGTCGGGGACATCCCTATCTTGCCACGCGTTGTAGGTGCGCGCGTCGCGGAACAGTTGATCGAGGGAAGCGTCTGGCAGCTTTTCCGTCAAATCGGGCGGACCTCCTGCACTTCGGGAATGAAGTGCCGGAGCAGATTCTCGATGCCGTGACGGAGCGTCGCTGTCGAGCTCGGGCAACCCGAACAGGCGCCGCGCATATGCAGGAAGACCACGCCGTCGCGATAGCCCTGGAAGGTGATATCGCCGCCGTCTTGCGCCACGGCCGGACGCACGCGCGTGTCGAGCAGTTCCTTGATCGTCTGGACGGTCGCCTCGTCCTCGGGCGCGAAGAACTCGTTCACGCCGTCATATTGGTCGGGCGCGCCATCCGTCATCTCCTCGCCCGACAGATAATGCTCCATGATGGCGCCGAGGATGGCGGGCTTCAGGTGCTGCCACTCGCCCTCGCCCTTGGTGACGCTGATGAAGTCGGAGCCGAGGAACACGCCGGTGACGCCGTCGATCTCGAACAGGCGCGCGGCCAGCGGCGAACCCTCGCTCTCGGCGCGGTCGCGGAACTCGATCGCATCCACCTCGCCGAGCACGGCCCGGCCCGGAAGAAACTTCAGGGTGGCTGGATTTGGCGTTGCCTCGGTCTGAATGAACATCGTGGGTGCCTCGTGGCTCCTAACGCGCGAGCCCCTAAAAGGCTGCGCTCAGAAATTAGAACAGTTCTATATTTGTGCCCGCGACCCGGCCGAGTCAAGGCGGCGAGTCGCCTTATACCACGACCGCACCAGGTTGCCGTAGGGGTCCTCGCAGGCTCAGGCGAGCGCCAGGATTTCCTCGATGGAGAGATGCCCCGGCACCACAGTGATCGGGGTCGGGAAGACGCCCGCGAGCCGCCCGCCCGCCAGGCTCGACACCAGCGGACCGGGCCCGGAGGGGTCCTTCGAGGCACCGAGCACAAGCACACCGATATCCTGATCCTCCTCGATCAGCTTGGGGATCTCGTCGGCCTTGTTGCCTTCGCGCACGATCTCCTCCGGCACGAGCTCCTCAAAGCCCATGGCCTTCAGCTTGCGGCCGAACAGGCGGAACACGGCCTTGGCCTTGCTCTGCCCCTCCTCTCGCGCGATGTCCTCCACGCCGAGCCAGTGCATGGCCTCGTCCTCGGGCTCGATGACGTAGAGCAACGCCAGCTGACCTCGCGTGCGCTGGGCGCGGCTGGCGGCGAAGGCGAGTGCGCTTTCGCATTCCGGGGTCTCGTCGACGACGACGAGGAATTTGCGCTTGTGCCCCTCGAGATAGATCTCGCGCTTCCGCCGCGATCCCGTCGCCGGGGTCGATGCGGTCTTCTTCTTGGGGGCGGGGGTCTTCTTCTTTGCCGCCTTCTTCGCCGCCGGCTGCTTTTTCGTGGCCATGGCCGTCATGCTGCCACCTCCGGGCGTTGCCAACAAGAAGGGTTGAAGGAAGGGCCCCGCGCTCAGGCGAGGTCGATGGCGTAGCGTTTGAGGTCTTCGAGATCCACGAGCTCCAGCGTCGCCTCGTGGGTGGCGCCGAGAATCACCCGCGGCGGGCTGCCTGCCTCGAAGGCCTCCTGCCAGCGGGCGGCACACAGGCACCAGCGGTCGCCGGGCTGCAAGCCGGGAAAGCCGAAATCGGGCTGCGGCGTCGAAAGGTCGTTTCCCCGCGACTTGGAGAACGCGAGAAAGTCCGCCGTCACCTCGACGCAGACCGTGTGCAGGCCGAGATCCTCGGGTCCCGTGTGGCAGCAGCCGGTGCGGTAGAAGCCCGTGACCGGCCGGTCCGAGCAGCTCTTGAGCGGCTCGCCGAAGACGTTCTTCTGACCCTCGAAAGGATTGGAGCGCCGCTGCAACATGGACCGATTGTGCCTGAACCGCGGTTCTACGGGAAGATCAGCGAGTAGGGTTGCGCACGGGCAGCGGGATGCCGATCTTGCCGCCGTTGAGCAGGTTTTGGAGTTGCGTTTCACTGAGGAGGGGCACGCCCGGGCCAGCCTCCTTGCTGGCGGCGGCCCTGACCGCCACGGGCGGCAGTTCGTCGTCCACGCTGAGCAGCTCATTTCCGCCCGCGGTGAGCACGGTCCGGCAATCGCTCGGCAAATCCTTGAGAGGGAAAGGCTTCTTCTTTCCCGTCGGCTTGGCGTCCGGATCGATGTTCTGCTGCGTCATCCAGATGGCGGACTTCTTGAGCATGTCGTTCCAGTTGTCGAGCTCGTCGCCGTCGCAGCCGGAATCGCCGCTCACCGGCGGCTGATCCTTGCAGCCGTCCATGCCGGGCGGACAGGAGAGGCGGACGTGGAAATGATAGTGGTGATTCCACCACGGCCTCACTTTGCCGAGCCAGCGCGTGTCCTTTCCCGCTACCTCGCGCGCACGCAGAGCGATTTCTTGATGGCCGGATGCACGAAGATGCGCGCCACTTGCGGGTAGGACGCGGCGCGCCGGATGAGCTTGATCTGCAGGTCGGTGAACTTCTCGGGATCGACGTGCAGCGGATCCTTCAGCATCGATTCCGCCCTCAAGTCCTCCCGCTCCTGCACCGTGAGGATGCGGTCCGGCATCGGTGTCAGCCAGATATCGGCGTCGAGCCCGACCTGATGGCTGGTATGGCCGGTGAGCATCGGGCCACCGCGCGGCTGTGACATGTCGCCGACGAGAAGACCCGGCCAGCCGTCAAGTGCCCGCGCGTCGCTCGCGAGGCGCGTCATATAGTCGATGAGTTGCGGGCTACCCCAATTGCGGTTGCGCGAGGTGCGCATCACCTGCCAGTCGGGGCCGTTGAGGGGGAGCGCGACACCGCCGGCGAGACAGCCCTTGGAGTAGAAGCCAATCGCCCGTGCCGCGAGCGGGGCGGCGTCCGGAACGGACGCGAACAGCTCTCTGGCCCCAGGCAACTTGTCCGATTTCGGTTCCGGGGCCTTGGGAGGCTTTCGCTCCGGCAGTTCGACGGCCGCCGTCTCCGCGGATTCGACGATCTCCGTCTCAGCGGGCTCGTTGGTCGCCGACTCCGTCGGCTCGGCGGCCGTCGGCGCAAGTTGGGTTTGCGCGGCGGCGACACCACTCCAAAACAATAGTGCAATGAGGCTGAACGGCAGCCTTCCCATCGGCACACGACCCAAGTTTTGCGTCAGATCCCTCGTGGCCTCGACGTTAGCACAGATGACCCAAGCAATTGGAGCCCCAGGCCTGCCCCCGATTCAAGGGCGCTTCGGGGCCAAAAATGGCTGGCGTTCAGGAGATATTCAGCCGCCGCCCCTTAGACTGAACCTCTTGTCATCATCCGGAGAGCGCCCGGCGCGAAGATCCGCGGGCGTGGGCACAGGGCTAAATTCGAGGGAGACCATCATGAGACGTTCCATTTTTCTGGCCGCACTGGTCGGGCTGGCGCTTGCCCTGCCCACCGCGGCCTTCGCAAGCGTCGTCGCGCAGATCAATCTCTCCAGCCAGCGCATGCATGTCTTCGTGAACGGCAAGCCGGCCTATACCTGGAAGGTCTCGACGGCGCGCTCGGGCTACCGCACGCCGACCGGCACCTACAAGCCCTATCATCTGGCCCGGCGCCACTACTCCTCGATCTACAACAACTCACCCATGCCGCACTCGATCTTCTTTTATAAGGGCTACGCCATTCACGGCTCCTACGAGACGAAATATCTCGGCCGCCGCGTCCCATGGCTGCGTGCGGCTGCACCCGTCCACGCGGCCCGTCTGTATTCGCTGGTGCAGCGCTACGGCGCGGGCAACACGACCATCCGCATCACGAATTGAGGGGAGAGCGACGATGGCGCTTCTCAAATGGGCGCTGATCGCGCTCGTGATCTCGGTCCTCGCCGGCGCCTTCGGCTACACCAGGCTCGAGCACGGCGCGGCCAAGATCGCCAAGCTCCTGTTCTTCGTTTTCCTGCTGATCTTCGTTCTCATCTTGATCGCGGCCGTGCTCGGCGGCGAGGCGATCCTCTAGCCGCCGCAAACGCTCGGCGCCGGCACACCGCGGAACCTGTCGTCCATCCATTTGAGCGCGGTGGCCACGCTCTCCTTGGCGGCGAAGGTGTGCGTCACCCCCGGCATCTCGACGAACATCACCTTGGCGCCCTGCTTGCACAGAGCCTTGCCGAACTGCTTGGTGATATAGGGCCGCACGATCGTGTCGGCGGTCCCTTGCGCCAGGAACACCGGCGCGCCCGCCGGCTGCTGGCCGGGGGAATTGCGTTGCATAATGCCTTGCCAGGGTTGGGTCTTGGCCGGGTTCGCCTTCAGGAACTTCTGCTTTTCAAGCGGCCTCTCCGCCTTGTCGAGTGCCAAGAAGTCCGCGACCGATTCGATGCAGTCCTGCGCCATCGTCTTGTAGACATTCATGGCGTTTGCCTCGACCAGGCTCGAGGCGGGGTCTTTGTAGAGATTGGACCACGACCAGATCGCCATGGCGGTCAGCTCCTTGCCCGCGGCGCTCGACTTGTCGGCATCGAACAGCTCGATGAGATAGGTGGCGGGCGCCGCCGCGGCCACGCCGAGAAGCTTCAAGTCAGGCGCGTAGGACTTCGCAAGCTCCCCGGCATAGAGCACCGCATGGCCGCCTTGGCTATGCCCCCACAACACGAAGCGGTTGGAGGCGCCCGAGCGCGGCAAGGCGATGGCCGCCCGGACCGAATCGAGCACGGCACGGCCCTCGCTGACGCCAATGAGATAAGGGTGGATGCCCGGGGTGCCGAGGCCGGGATAGTCCGTGGCCACCACGATATACCCTTTCGCCAGCATCGACTTTATCCCCCAGATCAAGCCGGCATTGTCCGGCATCAACGAGGGCGCGCATTTTTCGACCACCCCTGACGTCGGGTGCCCATAGGCGATCACGGGACGGCCGCCGGCCGGCGCGGGGCCTGGCGGGATGTAGATGGCGCCGGACACCTCGATCGGCTCACCCTTCAGCCCGGTGGATTGATAGAGAATCCGGAAGGCCTCGCCGTTATCCGGACTGCCGCCGATCAGCGGCCAGACATTGAGGATGGCCCCGGGCTTCTTCGCCGCAGCCTCGGGGGCCGGAAGAAAGCAAAGAAGGGCGATGGCGGCCGCCAGCGACCACCGCAAGCAGCGCTTCACATTGAACATTTGGGGGAAAACCTCACTGACTGGACGCAGGACGCCGATGATAGCCCAAGTACCGCACAGGTCCGCAACAGTTGGACTTGGGCTCGAGGGGGCGAAGGCCGGGGCTTTTCATCCCGACCGCTTCCGGGGCAGAATTGGCGCCGAGCACGCACAAGACGCCTCGCGAGGTGCCTCGCGAGCAGGGGACAAGCCGGGGGATCAATCCACATGTCATCAGCCGCAAGCACGCTCGACACCTTCATCAACCGGGTCGGCGGGATCGCGACTCCCTTTTCCATCGAGCTTCCGGATGGCGCGAAGCGCACTATCGGCCAGGGCGAGCCCGAGTTTCACGTCGGTCTGCACAACGAGCGCGCCATCAAGGCGCTGCGTACCCTGGACGAGGGCGACATCGCGGAGGCGTATCTGCAAGGCGACATCGACATCGAAGGCGACATGTTGAAGCCTTTTGCACTGCGCGCCTCTCTCGACGACAGCCATCCGCTGGTCGCCGCCTGGCGTTTCATCCAGCCGATGCTGTTCGGGCAGGTCTACACCAACAAGCAGGCCATCGCCTCGCATTACAATCTCGATCCGCAGCTGTTCCTGAGCTTCCTCGATCCCGTGTTCCCGGCCTATAGCCAAGGCATCTACGAGAACGACGACGAGGCGCTGTCGAAGGCGCTCGAGCGCAAATTCGATTGGGCCATCGAGAAATGCGAGCTTGGTCCGGGCAAACGCGTGCTGGAAATCGGGCCGGGCTGGGGCGCGTTCTCGGGGCACGCACTGCAATCGGGGATCCAATACACCGGCATCACCAACTCGCAAGTGTCGCAATCCTTCTTGCGCGACAAGCTCGCCAATTTCGGTGATCAGTTCGACATCCTGCTGACCGACTTCTACGACTTCGAGCCCGACGAGCCGTATGACGCCATCGTCATCATGGGCGTCATCGAGCATCTGCCGAACTACGAGAAGGTGCTACGGAAGTTCTTCCGGTTGCTCAAGCCGGGGGGACTCGTGTTCCTCGACGGCAGCGCCGCGCGCAAGAAATACGAGCTGTCGACCTTCATGGTCCGCTACATCTATCCCGGCAATCACTCCTTCCTGGTGCTCGACGACTTCCTCAACAAGATGAACAAGACCGAGTTCGAATGCGAGGAAGTGCACTCGGACCGCTGGAGCTACTACCTCACCTTCAAGCAATGGGCCGAAAACCTGGAGTCCAACAAGGACGCCGTGATCAAGAAGTTCGGCGAGTTCGAGTATCGCCGCTTCCGGCTTTATCTGTGGGGCGCCGCGTACGAGTTCCTGGCGCGCAATCTCGACTGCTACCGGATGATCCTGTCGAAACCTAAAAACGCATAAGCCGGACACCGGAAGTTTTAAGATTTTCCCGCGTAAGGGTTGAACTCGGCCACGGCGCACCCGAAAGAGCGCCCACAAGGGAGACCCAATGCCATGTGCGGAAATTGCGATTCCAAGACTTTGTCGCGGCGCCATCTCATGGCCGGAGCCGGTGCGCTTCTAGCCGCAACCACATTTCCCGTAAGCCGTGGCCGCGCCGCCGAACCCGCGGCGAACGCCATTTCACCCGCCGAGGCGCTGGACCAGCTGAAGCAGGGCAATGCCCGCTATCTGGCCGGCGAATTCAATGAGCGGGACTATTTCGCCGGACGCGCCGCGCGAGCGCAGAGCCAGGCCCCCATCGTCGGCGTGTTGGCCTGCGCCGACAGCCGTGTTCCCCCGGAGATCATCTTCGACAAGGGACCCGGTGAGGTCTTCGTCGTGCGCGATGCCGGCAACGTCGTCAGCAATTACGGCTTGGCGAGTCTCGAATTCTCGGTCGCCGTGCTCGGCGCGCCGCTCCTTCTGGTCTTGGGGCACTCAAGCTGCGGTGCCGTAGCGGCGGCCATGCAATCGGTGCGCGAGCGGAAGAAACTGCCCGGCCATCTCCCCGAGCTCGTCGAGGCGATCCAGCCCGCAGTGAACGCCGCCCACGCCAAACACCCCGGCGATCTTCTCGCCGCTACAATCGAGGAGAATGTTCGCCTCGGCATGAGCGAATTGAAGAAGCGGTCCGATGTCATCGGCGATGCCGTCAAGTCCGGCAAGGTGGCTATCCAGGGCGGCGTCTACGACCTCGCGACGGGCGAAGTGAATCTGATCTGACTTCGAGAGGGGGGGGTCTGGCCATGGCAGACGCCGCCGAGCGCTGGCGGTCGGAGAAGACGGCCGCCTATTTGTCGAGCGCCGTCGCGGCGGCGGAGCGTGATCCCACGCGGGCGAAGCTCTTCCGCGACATGGCGTCGTCCGCCGAGGCGCAAGCCGTCATCCTGGCGAAGGATCTGAAGTCAGCCCCCACGTTCAGCCCGTCGCTCCGGTCGCGCATCACCGTGCTTCTGCTCGGCATCTTCGGTCCGCGCGCCATGCGCCACGTGCTTTCGGCTTCGAAGGTGCGCGGCGTCTCGGTCTATCGCGGCAAAGTCGCGCCTACGGACGGAGGGGCAGCAGCGGGTCATCCCTGGCCGACCTCGATCGAGGATGTCACCCGCGAGCACAAGAACTACGGCAGCGGCACGCTCCGGGCCGGCGTGTTCGGCGTCAATGATGGCCTCGTGTCCAACACTTGTCTTGTGATGGGCGTCGCCGGCGCCGGCACCAGCCCGAGCGTGATCCTGTTGACCGGCGTCGCCGGGCTTTTGGCCGGGGCGTTTTCCATGGGCGCGGGCGAATTCATCTCCATGCTGTCGCAGAAGGAGATGTTCGAGCACCAGATCGCGCAGGAGAAGGACGAGCTCGAGCGCTATCCGAAAGAGGAGGCCGAGGAGCTCGCGCTGATCTATGAGGCGCGGGGCGTTCCGATCGAGGAGGCGCGCCACATCGCCAAGCACCTCATCGAGAACCCCGACAAGGCGCTCGATACGCTGAGCCGCGAGGAGCTCGGCCTCAACCCGGACGAACTGGGCTCGCCCATCGGCGCGGCGATCTCTTCGTTTCTCACCTTCTCGGCGGGCGCCTGCCTGCCGCTCATCCCGTACGTGTTTGGCTTCTCGCAGCATGGTGTGGCGATCGCCGCCGCGATCTCGGGCACGGCCCTGTTCTGTGTCGGCGCGGCACTCAGCCTGTTCTCCGGGCGTAATGCCCTGCTCGGTGGAGCGCGCATGTTGGCCATCGGCGCCGCAGCCGCAACGGCGACCTACTTCATTGGCTCGCTGTTCGGCGCCACCGTCTAAGCCCGGGCATTTGCCGCAAATTTGCAGGATCCCGGGCACGCAGCCTTAAGCCTGAGCCCAAGCGTCATGCGTGCTTAACAGCGCTTTAGGACGCTCGTAGCTATCGTCCGGCCAGCATTTCCTTGAGGAGGACCACGCCATGATTCGCCGCGCCGCGATCTACACACTCGCTGCTTCGCTCGCTCTCGCCACGTCGCCTGTCTTTGCCTGTACCGGCATCAGTCTCAAAGCCACCGATGGCGCCGCCATCCGGGGCCGCACGCTCGAGTTCGGCTTCCCGCTCCAGTCGAGCGTCATCGTCGTCCCGGCCGGCAAGGAGTTCACCGCCACGCTGCCTGACGGAGGCAAGGGGCTCTCCTACAAGACGCGCTACGGCATCGTCGGGGCCAATGCCTTCAACGAGGTGGCGATCATCGACGGACTGAACGACCAGGGCCTCTCCATCGGCCTCTTCTATTTCCCGGGCTATGCGCAGTATGCCGAAGCAACCGCGGAGAACGCGTCAAAGGCGCTTGCCCCTCAGGATTTCGGCATGTGGGTCCTCGGCAATTTCGCCACGGTCGATGAGGTCAAAAAGGCGGTGGAGGACATCGTCATGGTGCCCACGCCGATGCCTGGCTTGGGCAGCGCCAAAGGCATGCCCGCCGACGTGCATTTCTTCGTTCAGGACAAATCCGGTAAGTCGATCGCCATCGAGCCGATCGACGGCAAGGTCAAGGTCACCGATGCCCCCATCGGCGTGATGACCAATGCGCCAACCTATGATTGGCACATGACCAATCTCGACAACTACATCAACCTCAACGCCAAGGACATTCAAGACGAGAAGCTCGGTCCGGTGACGCTGAGCGCAATAGGTTCGGGCACCGGCATGCTGGGTCTCCCCGGTGACTTCACTCCGCCGTCGCGCTTCGTTCGTGCCTCGATGTTCAGCCAGGCGGCGACGCCGAACGCCAAGGCCGAGGACGCCGTGTTCAGCGCCTTCCACATCTTGAATCAGTTCGACATTCCGAAAGGCTCGGTGATCAACGCCTCGGTCGGCGGGGCGCAGCCCGAAATCACCGAATGGACCAGCGTCAGCGACCTGCAAAATCTGCGCTGGTATTTCCGCACCCATCAGGATCAGTCGATCCGCGTGGTCGACCTCAAGAAGGCCATGAAGGCCGCTGACGGCGAGATCCGCACCATCGAGATGGAGAAATCGACCCAGACGGCCACCGACGTCTCGGCCGAGGTGAAGAGCATGAAGCAGGCGTCGAACGAATAGACAGCCTCGCTGCAATCGCCCAAGAAGCGGCCTCGGGAGCCTTCCCGGGGCCGCTTTTCGTTGGAGAACCGCCAAAATTGTCCCATTTGGAGACGGATCGGCGAGAAGTTGGCGCAACGTGACGTTGAAGGCGAGACAACCGGCGTTTCCCTGAATAGGATCGGCGGCCTGGGGGAAACGACTTCTGCGCATTGCCATGTCTCATCACTTTTTGATCCATCCGCTCGCGTGCCTGCGTCTTCTTGCTTGCGTCCTCGCCGTGTCGCTGACCGCAGCCGTCTGGGTGCCGCCTTTCGCCGCCGCTCAGGACGTGCTGACCGAGGAGCCCGGCGAAGAAACCGACGCGGAGGAGACTCAGGCCGAAGACCCCGTGGTCGACGAGGAGGTCCCGAGCGAGGACGCGGCTGCTCGCGCTTCGCCGAGGAGGCGCCCGCCGAGACGTTGCGCGACGTCGCCGCCAGCCGGCTGTCGGTCCGTTTCGTGCTCGGCTTCGGCGACGGCCTGCCCGACGGCGTCGGTTCCCTCGACGACGCCATCGCGCCGGACATGCCGGGGACTTCACCCCGCGCCTGCCCACGGGCCCTTCGCTGATCACCTTCACCGCGCGCCCAGGCCATCCGCTCGTGCCGTTGTTCCGCTACGAGGACGGAATCCTGGCGCAGGGCGCGATGACGGTGCTCTCGCTGTCTCTCGACCGCAGCGACGTGATCCTCAACGCCTATCCCTTTACCGGCACCGTTGGACTGGGGCTCGGGCTCGCGCCGTGGCTGATCGGCGGGGCCAAGCTGGTCCAGCATCATCCGTTCGAGTACGGCGTGTTCGCGGATCAGCTCTTGAACACAGGCGCGACCGTGACCGCCATGCCTTCGGCCATTCTCGCGAGCTGGGCGCGAACCGCGTGCTGCAGGACCCGCGCTGCCAGCTTCGGCGGGTGGGGCGGGTCTGGTCGCCAGCGGAACTTGCCGATCCGGCGGCGCCGCTGAACCATATGGCCGCGGAAAATTTGAGCCGGCCCGTGTTCGATCTCTACCCGCTCGGCGATCTCGCCAGTCTCTTGCTGCGGCCGGCGAAGGTAGCGGACCGTGCCGCGCTGCCCCTTGGGCTGGTGCATCTCGCCAAGGACGGCGGCGGCACCGTGTTCGCGGAGACGAAGCTTGCCGACGAAAACGGCGCCCTCCTCCTGCGCGGGCCCGTCGTACCGCAAGGCCGGTCGAACGGTCCCGTGGCGCGCGACGAGAACGGGTTCGTCGCCACGGGTCTGCGCGGCCAAGCGGAAGGCGTTGCCCGTCTTCGGGTCAGCCGCGACGCCGAGCTCGTCCATCATGGCGGCTTCACCATCGCGGCGTCCGAGCTCGACGGCCTCTATCAGGCCTTTCCCGGCTTTCTCGATGCGGCCTGCTTCGTGCTGCCGGACCCGATTGTCGGCGACCGCATCTTCGGGGCCGTGTCGCCCTCGCCCAGCGCACCGGTGTCGCTGGAGGCGCTGCACCGCTTTCTGACGGAGCGCGGCGTGGCGCCTTACATTCCCGGACAAGCTGCTGGTGGTGAAGGAGATCCCGCGCGACGCTAAAGGCACTATCATTCGCGAAGAGATTTTAGCGCAGGTCTAACTCGTCATTTTGAGGTGCGAGCGCAGCGAGC
>NZ_LPWD01000450.1 GCF_001723295.1 Methyloceanibacter marginalis | reverse complement strand
GACGCGCGCGCCGGCAACGGCGCCGCGCCGGAGCCCGCGATGGAGCGGACCCCCATGGAGATGGGAGCAGCCGGCGGTGAAGAGCACGCGGCCACATATGCCGAGGCGCATGAGGAAGAGCACTCTGCCGAGGCCCCGCACGAGGAGCACGGCGAGGCGCCGCACGAAGACGATTACCGCGAGGACGAGTACGTCGAAGGACACGATGAGCACGTCGAGGAAGGCGGAGAGGAGCCAGAGCAAAAAAGCACTCTGGCAAAACGGTTCGCCGCGCGTAGAGCAAAACGCAGTGAGGACAAGGCAGGCGGCGGCAGCCTCACCAGCCGCTTACGCAGCCTCGTAGCCGACAGCGCTCAGACCCGGGGCTAAAGCCTCACGTTTGCAGAAAGCTTCGTTCCCCGTTCTTCAGTCTGAGCGCCGTCAGGCGCCCGCTGAATACGGCACCAGTGTCGATGCCGATCCGATTGGAGCGTACGATCGGCTCGGGAACCGGCGTGTGCCCATGCACCACCACCTTGCCGAACGGCTCGGTCTCATCGAGAAACGCGTCGCGGATCCACAAGAGATCGAACTCGTCTTGGGCGTGAAGCGGCACGCCGGGCCGCACGCCCGCATGCACAAACAGATAGTCGCCCAACAGCACCTGAAGACCGAGGTGCCGGAAGAAGTCGAAGTGCGCCGGCGGCAGCTTGTCCATAAAGGCTTCGCGCCACGTCTCGGGCGGCGCGCCCGCTCTGTCGAGCTGGTCCACATCGACCCCATAGGACGCCATGGTCTCGTCACCGCTATTGACTCGCCAATGCCGAAGCCGCCCCGCATCGTCCAGAAAGTCGAGCAGAAGCTGTTCATGATTGCCCTTGAGGAAATGAACGGAGAGGTCCTCGGGCAACGCGTTCAGTAAGATCTCGACGACCCCGCGGCTGTCGGGCCCGCGATCCACGTAGTCGCCGACAAAGATAAGAGTTGTGTTCGCGGCATCCTGCCGCGCGGCGTCCGCCTCGATCTGGCGCAGCAGCTTTGCCAAAAGGTCGGACCGGCCGTGAATGTCCCCGACGGCATAGACGAGTTCGCCCTCCGGCACGTGCGCGCTCACCGTGTCACGAGGCGTCCCCCGGTACGGCGGCGAGCTCGCGATAGAGCCGCGCCGGGAAGCTGAAGACCGTGCTGACGCAATCCGACGTGAGCCCGATGAACAGCACCGTCTGCCCGTCCCGGAGCTCGTCGTCTTCCGTGATGACGTAGAGCGTGTCGATGCCGAGCGGCGGCAATCCCTTCAATCGCGCGGCCCGCTCCTCGAAAGCGCGAAGCGGCGCACCGCCGAGATGATCGAACTTGGCGTGCACCCGGGCGATCGCAGAACGAATATCGCTCTCCGGTTTGCATGACGGCGCCACGGCCTTGGGGCCCTGACCGTTGTAATAGGTGATTCCGTAAGCCTGAATGATCGGGCCGAGCCTCTCGGAATAAGCCTTGAAGCCCGCAAAGCCGAGCAAGGTAACGGCAATCGCGATGCCAGCCGCAACCCTCGACCAAAGTGGCATGGCCAAGTCCTCCACCGCGGAGAGGCTCCTGACGGGAACCCTCCGCCGAACGAGAGTCTAGGACGGTAGCGCCCTAGATCTCCGCATCGACCTCACAGCGTACCGTATCGCGGTGACCGCATTCGGGCATTTTCCACGAAATGATGTCTCCGGTCCTGGTATCGACGATCGGAACCGGGCACGCGACGCGCCAGAAACGGTAGCTCGAGCCGCGATGCCCGGCGTCCCATTGGGTCCCGAGCATGATACCCGATCTTTGGCACCGCTGCAGGTTGAAAGGCTGGGCCGCGGCCCCCAAAGATTCCGCCTGATCGAAGAGCTGAACCTCTTGGCGGCGGCACACCATCATGGAGTGCTCCGTGGCCCATTCCCGGTTTTCATAGCCCGTATAGGGCGCGTTCTGATCCGGAGGCCCGGCAATGACCGTCTTGCAGACAATCAGGACGACAGCTGCTGGCATGGGTACGGGCATGGCTTAAGCTCCCCGCTCTAGATTGGCGCCCTCGAACGGGGCGAACCAGCTCGCTGTCCAGGCGAGCGCCGCATCTTCCGCGAACCGCAGGCCCGCGAGCATGAACAAGCCGCCATGGTCGTTGGTGGTCTTCTCGACCTCCACCGCGGCGTACCCGATATAACGGCCGCAGACTTCCGCACCGGCGGCCTTATTGACGGCATTGATGGCGATCGGCTCGGTCTTGCCGGAGGCCATGCTCCGGGCAAGCGCGATGGCCTGCACCTCAGACTTGCACAATACGGCGTTGAGCTTTTGTGGTGGTGCCGTCGGCGGCTGTCTCACGGCCTGGACCGGAAGGAACAGGCTCGCCATCACGGCTAGGGTCAGTGTCGTAGGCATTGTGGCCCCCTCAATAAGGTTGCACGAACGCCACTCCTCGGGGTCCTTGCGGACCGATACCTCCCAAATTCCCTAGACCGGCTGGAACCTGTCTTTGCGTTTCCGGCTCATGGTGCAACGCAACATATGCCGGCTTGGTTCCACCAACTTAATATGCCTGATGCAAGTTTCATGCAAGGTGAGCACCCTGCGGCACAGTGCCTCTAAGTCGGTGGATTCGCGCCCCATTTCGAAGTTCCATTATCCGGTGCGAAGACCTGACGCGCAGCGTTAGCCCCTTGACCAGTCTTCGATAATGAATGCTGCACTGCAAAATAGTGATTCGCAAGACTGTCACGAGCCTACGCCTATCGATACGCACCCGATAGAGCAGGACGGCAACAGACGTCAGATGATTGGCAAGGCCTTCACCACTGCCAGAGCAAATTGCTCAAATGGAAGGCAGTTTTCGCGCTAGATCCCGCGCGCCAAGTTCGACCCACTGAAGGGCGCCATCCAGTTCGCCGTCCAGCCGAGCCGGCCGTCCTCGGCAAAGCGAAGGCCCGCCAGCATGAACAGCCCGCCGTTCCGGTTCTTCGTCTTCTCGACCTCAACCACGGCATAGCCGATATAGCGGCCGCAAACCTCTGCACCCGCGGCCTTGTTGACCAGGTTGATGGCGATCGGCTCGGTCTT
>NZ_LPWD01000449.1 GCF_001723295.1 Methyloceanibacter marginalis | reverse complement strand
GAGAAGCTCGGCATCCCGCTGAGGGAGCAAGAAGTGCTGGCCGGCGTGGAAGGCGCGCCGCGGGTCGCGGTCGACGCCGTGTTCGACTCTGTGTCCGTGGTCACCACCTTCAAGGAGGAGCTGGCCAAGGCGGGTGTGATCTTCTGCTCCATCTCCGAGGCCATCAAGACCCACCCGGAGTTGGTGAAGAAATATCTGGGCTCGGTCGTCCCGGTCTCCGACAATTTCTACGCGACGCTGAACTCCGCGGTGTTCTCCGACGGCTCGTTCGTCTACGTGCCGGAAGGGGTGCGCTGCCCCATGGAGCTCTCCACCTATTTCCGCATCAATGCCGAGAACACCGGCCAGTTCGAGCGCACGCTCATCATCGCCGACAAGGGCGCCTATGTGAGCTATCTCGAAGGCTGCACCGCGCCCATGCGCGACGAGAACCAGCTTCACGCCGCCGTGGTCGAGCTGGTCGCGCTGGAAGATGCCGAGATAAAATACTCGACGGTGCAGAACTGGTATCCGGGCGACGCCAAGGGCAAGGGCGGCGTCTACAATTTCGTCACCAAGCGCGGCGATTGCCGGGGCGACCGCTCCAAGATCTCCTGGACGCAGGTCGAAACGGCTCCGCCATCACCTGGAAATATCCGTCCTGCATCCTGCGCGGCCACGGCTCACGCGGCGAGTTCTACTCGATCGCCATCTCCAACGGCTATCAGCAGGTCGACAGCGGCACCAAGATGATCCATCTCGGCCGCGACACGTCGAGCCGCATCATCTCCAAGGGTATCGCCGCCGGGCACTCGAACAACACCTATCGCGGGCTGGTTTCCGCCCATCGCAAGGCGACGAACGCGCGGAACTTCACCTGCTGCGACTCGCTGCTCATCGGCGATAAATGCGGCGCGCACACCGTGCCCTACATCGAAGCCAAGAATGCGAGCGCGACCTTCGAGCACGAGGCGACCACCTCGAAGATCTCCGACGACCAGCTGTTCTACTGCCTTAGCCGCGGGCTTTCGGAGGAGGAGGCCGTGGCGCTGATCGTCAACGGCTTCGTCCGCGACGTGCTTCAGCACCTGCCCATGGAGTTCATGGCCGAGACTCAGAAGCTCATCGGCATCTCGCTCGAAGGCTCGGTCGGCTAACCGCGAACGGATTCAATACCAGAGACTTGGAAAGACGGATTCATGCTTGAGATCAAAAACCTCCACGCCAAGATCGAGGATCGCGAGATCCTCAAAGGCCTCGACCTCACGCTGCCTGCTGGCGAGGTGCATGCCATCATGGGCCCGAACGGCTCCGGCAAGTCGACGCTCGCTTACGTGCTGGCCGGCAAGGAGGACTACGAGGTCACCGACGGCTCGATCACCTGGAACGGTGAGGACCTGCTCGCGATGGACCCCTCCGAGCGCGCCGTCGCCGGCGTGTTCCTGGCCTTCCAATATCCGATGGAGATTCCCGGCGTCGCCACCATGACCTTCCTGCGCAGCGCCGTGAACGCGGTGCGCAAGGCCCGCGACGAGGAGGAGTATTCCACGCCGGATTTCCTTCGCCTGGTGAAGGAGAAGGCCAAGGAGCTGCAGATCGACGTCGAGATGCTGCGCCGGCCGCTCAATGTCGGCTTTTCCGGCGGCGAAAAGAAGCGCAACGAGATCCTGCAGATGGCGCTTTTGGAGCCGGGTCTCTGCGTGCTCGATGAGACGGATTCCGGCCTCGACATCGACGCGCTTCGTATTGTCGCCGACGGCGTGAACGCGTTGCGCTCGAAAGAACGCGCCATGCTCGTGATTACCCACTATCAGCGCCTGTTGAACTACATCGTGCCGGACAAAGTGCACGTGATGTCCGACGGCCGCGTGGCGCGTTCGGGCGGGCCCGAGCTTGCGCTTGAGCTCGAGAAATCCGGTTACGCCGAATTCGGCGGCGAAGCCACGGCCGCGTAGGGGGAGTGCTTATGGACCTGTCCGTCCAACAGTTTCGCAGCAAGGCCGAGCAGGAGCTGCTCGATCTTTACGCGAAGGCGGAGAGCGCGCTGCCTGGCGCGGCCAACCCCTTCGTGGCGGAGCTGCGCAAGACCGCCATCAAGGCTTATGCGGGCCTTGGGCTGCCGCATCGCCGCGTGGAGGCGTGGAAATACACCGATTTGCGCGCGCGCCTCGAGGAGGTGAGCCCCCTCATCGTGGCGCTGGGCGCCTCCGTGAGCGAAGCAGACTTCGAGGCAGCGTTGGGCAAGCAGATCGCCGCCTTGCCGGCCTATCGCCTGGTGCTGGTCGAAGGCGAGCTTCGGGTCGATCTCTCCGACATGACGGGTCTGCGTGAGGCCGGCGCCGAGCTGGGCTCGCTTGCGCATTTGCTCGAAATGCCGCCGGAGTGGCTCAAGGAGACGCTCGGCCAGGTGAACCCGCGCGGCGACGACGCGGTGCTCGCGCTCAACACCGCGCTGATGACCGGCGGTGTCGCCTTGCGTCTGCCGGCAGGCCTGACACTGCAAAAGCCGATCCATATCGTGCATCTCGACGGCACCGGCGAGCCTGCCTCGACCTTCACCCGCAACGTCATCGTCGCGGAGGAGGGCGCCTCCGCCACCGTGCTCGAGAGCTACGGCACGCTCGGCATGCAAGGGCTTCAGCGCAGCGCCGTGACCGAGCTAAGGCTTGGCGACAAATCGACGATTCAACATATCAAGCTGCAACGCGAAGCCGTTGATACGATTCACTTGAATGTGTGGACGGCGAACATCGCCGCCGACGCCCGCTATAACGCGTTCCAATTCTCCCTTGGTGCGGCGCTGGCCCGCAATCAGCTCTATGTGGGCTTCGATGGCGAGGGCTCGGCGACGGACGTATCAGGCGCCGATCTTCTGCGTGGCAAGCAGCATTGCGATACCACGCTCATCGTGGAGCATCGGGTGCCGGCCTGCACGAGCCGGGAGCTGTTCAAGCTCGTGCTCGACGACGAGGCCCGCGGCATCTTCCAGGGCAAGGTCGTCGTTCTGCCCGATGCGCAGAAGACCGACGGCAAGCAGATGGCCCAAGCGCTGCTGCTCTCCGAGACGGCCGAGTTCGACTCCAAGCCCGAGCTCGAGATCTTCGCCGACGACGTGGTCTGCGGTCACGGCGCCACCTCCGGCCAGATCGACGAAGAGCTGCTGTTCTATCTGAAGTCCCGCGGCCTGCCGGAGCAGGAGGCGCGCGCGCTGCTGATCCAGGCGTTTGTCGGCGAGGCCTTCGCGGTCGTGAGAACGAGGCCGTGCAGGACGCCTTCAACGCTGCTGCCGCCGAATGGCTCGGCGCGCCGGCGGCGTAGGCATGAGGCCATGACCATCCTCACACCATCGGCCAAGGATGTCGGCGCCAAGGATCTCCGCGCGATGGATGCAAGCTTCGATGTCGAGGCCATCCGCGCGGACTTTCCCATTCTGTCTGAGACGGTCCATGGCAAGCCGCTGACCTATCTCGACAATGGCGCGTCCGCACAGAAGCCGCGCCAAGTCATCGACGCCATCGCCCACGCCTACGACCACGAATACGCCAACGTCCATCGCGGGCTCCATCATTTGTCGAATCTGGCCACCACCAATTTCGAAGAGGCGCGCGGGAAGGTGCGGGCGTTCCTCAATGCGCGCGCCGACGAGGAGATCATCTTCACCCGCAACGCCACCGAGGCCATCAACCTCGTGGCCTCGTCCTTCGGGCGGCCGCGCATCGGCGCCGGCGATGAGATTCTGCTCACCATCATGGAGCATCACTCGAACATCGTGCCGTGGCACTTCATTCGCGAACGGCAAGGCGCGGTGCTGAAATGGGCGCCGGTGTCGGACGAGGGCGAGTTTCTGCTCGAGGAGTTCGAGAAGCTCATCACGCCGCGCACCAAGATGATCGCCATTACGCATATGTCGAACGTGCTGGGCACGATCGTGCCGGTGAAGGAGATCGTGCGCATCGCCCACGAACGCGGCATCCCTGTACTGGTCGATGGCGCCCAAGGCGCCGTGCACATGCCGGTCGACGTGCAGGACCTCGATTGCGACTTCTACGCCTTCACCGGTCACAAGCTTTACGGTCCCACCGGCATCGGCGTTCTCTACGGCAAGAAGGAGCTGCTCGACGAGATGCCGCCTTATCAGGGGGGCGGGGAGATGATCGGCTACGTCACGACCGACGAGATCACCTACGGCAAGCCGCCGCACCGCTTCGAGGCGGGCACCCCGGCCATCGTCCAGGCGATCGGGCTCGGCGCGGCCATCGACTACGTGGAGGGGATCGGCCGCGAGCGCATCGCCGCCCACGAGCGGGCAATACTCGATTACGCCATGGAAAAGCTCGGGGAACTGAATTGGCTGAAGATTTTCGGCCGCGCCAAGGACAAAGGCAGCATCATTTCCTTCGAGGTGGAAGGCGCTCACGCCCACGATGTGAGCACGATCCTGGACCGCTACGGCGTGGCCGTGCGCGCCGGCACCCATTGCTGCGAGCCGCTGCTCGCGCGATTTGGCGTGACCTCGACATGCCGTGCCTCATTCGCCATGTATAATACCTTCGAGGAGGTCGACCGGCTGGCGGATGCGCTGCGGAAGACCCGTGAGATGTTCTCTTAAGAGAGACAAGCGAGATGATTGAAAAGACTCAGCGAAACGAGACCGAGGAAGCGGCCGACGATCTGTCGCCGGGCATGGGCCAGTCCGCGCCCGGTCACGTGCAGGCGCCTGGCGAAGCGCCGGCGCCGGGTGAGCCTGGTGCCGCGCCCGAGCCTGCGGCGATCGAGGAGGACGCGCCGTCCTCCATTCCGCCCGAGGAGCTTGAGCGGTTGCGGGAGGATCTCGTCGCCGCGCTCAAGACCGTGTTCGATCCGGAGATCCCCGTCGACATCTATGAGCTTGGGCTCATCTACAAGATCGACGTCGACGACGACCGCAATATCGAGATCGACATGACGTTGACGGCGCCGGGGTGCCCGGTGGCCGGCGACATGCCGGGCTGGGTCGAAAATGCCGTGTCTTCGGTGCCCGGCGTCGGCCAGGTGAAGGTGAATCTCACCTTTGACCCGCCCTGGGACATGTCCCGCATGTCCGACGAGGCCCGCCTCGCTTTAAATATGTTCTAAGATTCAAGCCCTTGAACGCCTGACCAAATAGGCCCAAGTTTCACTCATGAACACGCGTCCTCGACCCCAAGCCATGCGCCTCACCGAAGCCGCCGCGGAGCGCATCCGCAAGCTCTCCGCCGCCTCGGGCACGGAGATCGACGGCGTGCGCATCGGCGTGAAGAACGGCGGCTGCGCCGGCATGGAATACACCATGGAATACGCGCAAGAGCGCGGGCCGCATGACGAGGTGGTGGAGGACAGGGGGGTCCGGCTCCTGATCGACCCCACGGCTGTGATGTTCCTGCTGGGCACCGAGATGGATTATCAGGTGAATGAGATGCGCTCTGGCTTCGTGTTCAACAACCCGAACCAGACGAGCGCCTGCGGCTGCGGCGAGTCGGTGATGTTGCAGGCTGCGACCGAGCGCGATACCGCCGAAGCCTCTTCCGACTAAGACTTCCCAGATCATAAGCCACGTGCCGGCTGCGCATTGTCGCCCCCAAAAAATGCGAATGGCCGGGACAGGCCCGGCCACGACAAAAGCATTATCTTCAGAAGGCGCCTACGGCACGCGCACGGAGCGCATCATGAAGGCCGGAACGTGGTCGCCCATGCCGCGCGCCTTGGCCTGTGGCTGATCGGAGCGCCTGGAATCGTCCTTCGATCCCTGCTTCTCACGCCGGCCGTCACGGCCTTGAGCCTCGCGCGGCTTCTGTGACCTGCCATTGCCTTCGGCGGCCTTCTGGGGCCGGCCGTTGCCTTCGGCAGGCCTTAGGTGGCCGGCTGTTGCTTTCGGAGGCTTCAGGGCTTGTCGCCGGCGTCGCCGCCTCGTTGCGTTGAGCCGGTTTTGCCTCGCTCGAAGGGCTGGCCGATTTCTGCCGCCGCGCCGCGAGCGCCGCGCGCCGCGACCCCGCCCATTGCCGCGCTCCGACGTTTCGGTCTCCGCAGGCTCTTCGGGAGCAGAGGAGGTGGAGGCGCCGTCGAGCCAAGGAATCTCCTGGCGCAGCATCGCCTCGATGGCTTTCAGGGCCTTGCGGTCCTTAGGCGTCACCAGCATGGCGGCGAAACCTTCGCGGCCTGCGCGGCCCGTGCGGCCGATGCGGTGGATGTAGTCTTCCGGGTGCACCGGCACGTCGTAATTGAAAATGTGGCTCACCCGCGGGAATATCGAGCCTCGCGCCGCCACGTCGCTCGCGGCAAGAAAGGCGATCGTGCCGTTGCGGAACGCGTCCAGTGTCGCCGTGCGCTGCCGCTGGTCCATATCGCCGTGAAGCGCCCCGACATTGAAGCCATGACGTTGCAGCGAGCGGAACACGACACCGACATCCTTTTTGCGGTTGCAGAAGATGATGGCGTTCTTGACGTCCACCTCTTTCATTAGCTCGCGAAGGGCCTGGCGCTTTGGCGGCGGGCTCGTCGGACGTCTTCTGGCGTTGCACGATGGTCGTCGCGGCGGTGGCCGGCGCGACACTTCGATGCGTTCGGGATTGTGAAGGAAGTTGTCGGCGAGACGGGCGATTTCGGGCGGCATGGTCGCCGAGAAGAAGAGGGTCTGCCGCGTGAAGGGAAGCATTTTGCAGATACGCTCGATGTCGGGAATGAAGCCCATGTCGAGCATTCGATCGGCTTCGTCGACCACCAGGATCTCGACGCCGTTGAGGAGAAGCTTGCCGCGCTCGCGATGATCGAGCAGTCGGCCCGGGGTCGCGATCACCACGTCCGCGCCGCGATCGAGCTTCTTGTCCTGTTCGTCGTAGGAAACGCCGCCGATCAGAAGCGCCACCGTCAGCTTGTGGCTCTTGCCGAGGAGCTCGAAGGCTTCGGCCACCTGGGCGGCGAGTTCTCGCGTCGGCTCCAGGATAAGTGTCCGCGGCATCCGTGCTCTGGCGCGTCCGCGTTCAAGCCGCGTCAGCATGGGCAGCACGAAGGATGCCGTCTTGCCGGTGCCGGTTTGTGCGATGCCAAGGACGTCGCGGCCGGTGACCGCGATCGGAATGGCGCTCGCTTGAATCGGGGTGGGTATATCGAAACCTGCCGCTTCCACGGCAGCTTCGACTTTGGGGCTTAAGCCAAGATTAGAAAAGCTCATGCGTTAGCAATATTACCGCGCTGACCTGTTAGGCCGCGCGTCTTCTTTCTAAGGGCGCAAAGATTTGCTGCTACGATTCGCGGGCTTCGCGCAAGTGACCATCGAAGCATTACGGCCTTATGACCGTGGATAGCTTGTCCATGACATAGGCGGCATGAACGGGCCGCGCAAGGGGCAAAAGTTCGCACAGTCAGGGTAAATAGCCCGGCTTGGGGCTGTTTTCGGCTCCAAGACGCGAAATCCAGGTGGCAAAGGGCGAAAGGCGGATGAAGACGAACGACTATGCTGACGTGGCGATCAAGCCGCCGTTCCTCTTCCTGGCGGCTCTGGCGCTGGGCTATGTCCTGACCCGCTACGTTCCCATCGGGCCGGGTCTCGCCTCGCCGAACGGGCTCGGCCTCACGGTGGGCCTGATTTTTGTCGCCGTTGGCTTCGCACTGGCCATCCGCGCCATCCAAATGTTCCGCCGCGCCGGCACCCATGTGGCGCCCGGCCAGCCCGCGGCCGCTCTGGTCACCGCGGGGCCTTACCGCTTCACGCGGAACCCCATCTATATCGGCTTCGTACTGGTTTATTTCGGCTTGTCGATCGTGCTGACGAGCGTCTGGATCCTGCTGCTCCTCTTGCCCGTGGTGCTGATCCTTCAGCGCGGCGTTGTGCTACGCGAGGAAGCGTATCTGGAGCGCAAGTTCGGCGACGCCTACCGCGCTTACGCGGCGCGCGTGCCGCGCTGGCTCTGAGGCTAGATGTCGAGCTCCTCCGGCTCGGCGAAGGCGCGC
>NZ_LPWD01000448.1 GCF_001723295.1 Methyloceanibacter marginalis | reverse complement strand
CATGCGCGCGCATCGTCGACCCAGAAATAGGCGTTCCACATCTGGTTCTTGATGCGCCAATACGGAACGATCTTATGCTCTTCAGGTGCTTGGCTCAGCATGACACGGGCGCCATCCCGCCCGGCGATGGCGAAATTCGGCGGCTCGCCCCACACACCAAGCGTCTTGAAGCCGACTTTCTCGGCCCAGTAGGCGATCGCTTTCGGCAGATTGCGCGCGAACAGCACCGGGGCCTGCTGCAAGATTTTCGCTTCGCTCATGACGCACCGCCCGCTTCGGTCTTGAGCCAGGCGGCGCAGCAGGCCTTGGAGAGATCGCGCACGCGCAAGATATAGGCCTGCCGCTCGGTCACGGAGATGACGCCGCGGGCGTCGAGCAGATTGAAAATATGCGAGGCCTTGATGGCCTGGTCGTAAGCGGGCAGCACCATGAGATGGCGCTCGCCGTTCTCGCCCGCGGCGAGCAGCGCCTTGCACTCGGCCTCCGCGTCGCGGAAGTGCTCGAACAGCTTCGCGGTGTCGGCGTGCTCGAAATTGTAGCGGGAGTATTCCTGCTCGGCCTGCAAGAACACGTCGCCATAGGTGACCTTGTCCGAGCCTTCGCCGCCGTTGAAGTTGAGGTCGTAGACGTTGTCCACGCCCTGCACATACATGGCGAGGCGCTCGAGCCCGTAGGTGAGCTCGCCGGAGACGGGGTCGCAGTCGAAGCCGCCGACCTGCTGGAAGTAGGTGAACTGCGAGACCTCCATGCCGTCGCACCAGACCTCCCAGCCGAGACCCCAGGCGCCGAGCGTCGGGCTTTCCCAGTCGTCCTCGACGAAGCGGATGTCGTGGTTCTTGGGATCGATGCCGATGGCGTATAGGCTCTCCAGGTAGAGGTCCTGGATGTCGGCGGGCGACGGCTTCAGGATCACCTGGAACTGGTAATAGTGCTGGAGCCGGTTCGGGTTCTCGCCGTAGCGGCCGTCCTTGGGGCGGCGCGAGGGCTGCACATAGGCGGCGCGCCAGGGCTTGGGGCCGAGCGAGCGCAGCGTGGTCGCGGGGTGAAAGGTCCCGGCCCCGATCTCCATGTCGTAGGGCTGTAGGATGACGCAGCCCTGATCGGCCCAGAAGCGTTCCAGCTTCAGGATCAGATCCTGGAACGAGGGCGCCTTGCTATCGAGCGGTCTGGTCAGCTTCGTCATCGTCCCGTCTGTGCTGAAGGATCCTGGTTGCCATCCAGTAACCCAGGTCGTCGCATATAACCAAGCTTCGTGGTTACTGGATTCCCGCTTTCGCAGGAATGACGCATGAAGTTGTGGATGGGCCCACCTAATGAGTCCGCTTGGGCCGGTAGACACCCGTCGCGGGGTCCTGCTCGAGCGGCACCGCATGATCGAGATCGCGGCGCTCATTGGCCTCTTTCGCCGCGCGCAGATCCGCGGCGATGCGTGCCTGCTCTTTCTTGAAGTAGCGCCTGACCAGGATAAGCCCGGCGCCCGCGGCGATCAGAAGAAGAAGCTGCGGCATGGCTTACAACCCGAAACGCGACCAGAGCGAACGGGCCTCGACCGCGGAGATCACGTCCGCGGCTAGCCCGTCCGGCCAGAGGCCGAAGTCGAAGCTGCTCGCGCCGGTAAACACGCCCTGCTTGCGGCGGAACCAGGAGGTCGCCGGCGCCACGAGCTTGAAGCGCACGTCCTCGCCGAACACCTCGCGCATTTTGGAGCGGAGATCCGACAAGCCGTCGACGAGGCCGAGCTCGGCGGCCGTCTTGCCGGACCAGAACTCGCCGGTGAACAGCTCCTTGTCGGCTTTGGTGAGCTTGTCGCCGCGGCTCGCCTTGACCAGATCGATGAAGGCGGCATGCACGTCCTGCTGGATCGCCTTGATGCGCTTCACGTCGGCGGGCTTCTCGGGAAGAAACGGATCGAGCGTGTCCTTATTGGCGCCGGCAGTATAGACGCGGCGCTCGACGCCGATCTTCTCCAGCAAGCCGGGGAAGCCGAACGTGGCGGCGATCACGCCGATCGAGCCCACGATCGAACTCGTGTCGGCGTAGATCTCATCGCCCGCGCAAGCGAGCATGTAGCCGCCGGAGGCGCAGACGTCCTCGGCGAAGACATAAACCTTGAGATCCTTCTCCTCGGCCAGGGCGCGGATGCGCTTATAGATGAGCGTCGACTGGACCGCGGAGCCGCCAGGCGAGTTGATCTGGATGGCGATCGCCTTGGCGCCGCGCATGGAGAATGCCTTGTCGATGGCTAGGGCAACGGTCGACAGAGTGAGGGTCGGCTTCAGCGGCGTGCTCATGCCGATCGGGCCGGTGAAGCGCAGCACCGGCACCAGCGGACGGGACTTAGTCCACTTCTCAGGGAGATAGGACTTTATCGTCTCCAGAAAACCGCCTTCGCTCATTCCGTTCTCCCTATCGTCAGACTCAACCCAGATCGCGGGCGACCTCTCTAAATCTGTATCAATAAAGGCCAGACAGGGGCAGCGTTGAAGCCTTTAATTAAGGCAGTCTCGCGAGGAGACATCAGCCTGTCCGAATGACTTGCTATACTTCTTCTCAAGGTGGGCGCATGCGCCCGCTCCCGAGCAGCGCCTCGGATCATAGCGCTAAGTCTTGAGGAGACCTTTGAGATGAAGAAGTTTGCGATCCTAGCGGCGGCGGTGGGCGTCATCGCGTTCACGGTCGTCACGCTGATGCCGCAGCCCGCGGATGCCGGCTGGCGCAAGAAGGCTTGGCGGCACGGCTATGGACCCGGCGTAAGCGTCTATGTCGGCCCGCGCTACGGCTATTACGCGCCGCGGACCTATCGTGGATGCGGCTATTACCGCTGTGCCGGCTATCCTTACGCCTACTATCCCTATTGGCGCGGGCGTTACTATCGCGGCTGGTATTAGGCGCGCGCACCGCCTGAGAGACTGAGACTTTGGAGGGCCGTTCCCAGCGATGGGAGCGGCCTTCTTCTATGCTCGGGCGCGTCTCGCGGTGAACGCGCCATGAACGGCCGGCTCAGACGAGGTTCAGGCCACGTTCCCTTAAATCGCTCTCGAGAGACGCCAAGGTCTGCGACCAGCGGACCTTGCGGGCCCGAGAGCTCTCCTCACCGCTCGGGCAAATTGGGGCTGCCGCCTGTCCCCCCTGGGCGGCGGCCCTTTTTTCCTGGGGCGCCAAGAGAAAGCGCCTCCCCGCCCCTGAGCACGGCTTCGGCTTCCGCCGTGTAGGCTCCATCCGGTCCATGCAGGACCAGGCCTGCGAGAAGCCGCAAGCCGGCGCGGCTGCCTTTGCGCCCCTGCACGATGACGCGGACCGCAGGCTCCGCGGCCTTGGGGAAAAGCGGAAAGACGGCAAGGTCGCCAAACCGGTCCTGAAGAAAATCCAGGAGCGCGCCGAGACAATCGGCCCGGTGGATCACGGTCAAAGTGCCCTTCGGCGCGGCCATGGTGGTGAGAAATTTCACCCAGCGCCCAAGCTCGCCCGGCGGCATGACATGCGCGGCGGCGCGAGCGGCGTCCGGCGCGATACGCACCGCGCCTTCCACGTAGAAGGGCGGATTGGCCATGACCTGGCCGTAGCCTTCGCGGATCAGCCCGGCGGCGGCCAGGTCCCTGGCGGGCGCCGTGATATCTGCCTGGATTGCGGCGAACCGGTCCGACAAGCCGTTCCGCTCCGCATTCTCCGCCGCAAGCGCACATTGCCGCGCATCGATCTCGACCCGCGGTCGCGGTGGTCTTCGGACCCGCGTCAAGAGGCACAGCCCCGCGACGCCGACACCCGCACCGGCATCGAGCACGGCCTCGCCTGCTTGCGCGTCCACGGCGGCGGCGAGAAACACCGCATCGCTGCCGGCACGATGGCCGGTTTTCGGCTGGACGATGGATAGCGTCCGCCGAGAAAATCGTCGGTGGTGGTGACGCCCATTTTGGCGCGCGGGCGGCTAGGCTTTGTCTTCGGCTTCGAGGTCATGACCGACACCGGCCTCGGTAAGCAAGTTGCGCGCCTCATCGATGCAATCTTCCTCCACCAGGACACGTCTCGGCAGGATCCCGATAGAGCCCTCCATCACGCTCATATTGGTATCAAGGACGATGAAGCCGATCTCGGCCTCGCTCAAGAGCGCGCTGACAAAGGACAGAAGCACAGGGTCGTTCGAGCGCAACAGTTCTTTCATGGTCCAACCCAGTCCTCGGCACCTTGACCTTCACGGGGGACAGAAGACAATAGCTCGGCTATAAGCCTTGCGGCACTTTAGGAGACTGACCCTTGGGCGTTGTCGTCAAACTTTCCGGCCCGCGCGATCCGAGTGCGAGCCTCGCGCCGCTGGTCGCGCTTGTCGAGGAGGATATGGCGCATGTCAACCGCATCATCCTCGACCGGGCCCGCTCCAATGTCGATCTGATCCCCGAGCTCGCACGGCATCTGATCAACTCCGGGGGCAAGCGCCTGCGCCCGATGCTGACCATCGCCGCCGCCAAGCTCTGCGGCTATGAGGGCGACGGCCATGTGCGGCTCGCCTCCTCCGTGGAATTCATGCACACCGCCACCCTGCTGCACGACGACGTAGTGGACGAGAGCAGCCTGCGCCGGGGCAAGATCGCGGCGCGGCTCCTATGGGGCAACGAGGCGAGCGTGCTCGTCGGCGACTATCTGCTCGGCCAAGCCTTCAAGATGATGGTCGATGTCGGCTCGCTCGGCGCCTTGCGCATCCTGTCGGACGCGGCGCGATCATCGCCGAGGGCGAGGTGCAGCTCACCGCCAAACACCGAGACCACCGAGGACGATTATCTCGCGGTGATCGACGCCAAGACCGCGGCTCTGTTCGCGGCGGCGGCGGAAGTGGGCGCGGTGATCGCCGAACGGCCGAAGTCCGAGGCGGCGGCCTTGCGCTCCTATGGCCGCAATCTCGGCCTCGCCTTCCAGCTCGTGGACGACGCCCTCGATTATTCCGGCGAGCAGTCGACCCTCGGCAAGAGCGTCGGCGACGATTTCCGCGACGGCAAGATTACCCTGCCCGTGGTGCTGAGCTACCGGCGCGGCAACAAGGAAGAGCGCGCGTTCTGGGAGCGCACGCTGAAAGAAGGCCAAGTCGGCGGCGACGATCTTGCCAAGGCGATCGAGCTGATCGCCCAGCACACGGCCCTCGCCGACACCATGGAGCGTGCGCGCCATTACGGCGCGATCGCCCGCGATGCGCTTGCCATCTTCCCGGACGGGCCCATCAAGTCGGCGCTGCAAGACGCCATCGAGTTCTCGGTCGACCGGCCGTTCTGAGTTTATTGGGCCTTCGGGTCGCCGAGCATGCTCGCGGTGATCCACCAGTCGGGCTGGTCTTGGGCGAGGACCGTGGCGGCGCGGAGCGCGGCGCGCGGCGTGGCGAAGACGGCGAAGCAGGTGGCGCCGCTGCCAGACAGGCGCACCAGCCGCGCGCCATCCAGCCGCCGCAGCGCCGCGAGCGCCTTGCCGACCTCCGGCGCGAGACGGGCCGCGACAGGTTCGAGGTCGTTCCGGCGTTGGCCCGCATAGTCCATGAGCTTGTCGAATTCGCCGGCGAAATCCGAGAGGCGGGGCATCGCCGGGAGCCCCCTCGAGCGGCGCGGCGTCAAGCGCGCCATAGCGTCCGCGGTTGAAAGTTCCACGCCTGGATTTGCGAGCACCACGCCGCAAGTGGGAAAGCCCCGCACGGAGGTCACGATCTCGCCACGGCCGGTGATGAGCGCCGGCGCACTGCTCAGGCACACGGCCACGTCGGAGCCGAGCCGCGGCGCGAGCGCAACAGCCGCAGCCTCCGTCAGTTTCCCTTCGTTGGCGCGGGCGATGAGCCGTAAAGCCGCAGCGGCATCCGCCGATCCGCCGCCGATGCCAGCCGCGACGGGAAGGGTCTTGACCAGGCGGAAGCGTCCGAGCGTGAGGCTTGGGAGTTGCGCCCTGGCGACTTCGGCCGCGTCCATGACGAGATTGCCGCCGTCGAGCGCCGCGGCGAACGGCCCCTCGATGCGAAGATCGAGCCCGTCTTGGGGCGTGAGCTCGACGGTGTCGCCGACGCCGGCGAAGGCGACAAGACTGCGCAATTCGTGAAAGCCGTCAGCCCGCCGGCCCAAGACCTCTAGCGTGAGGTTGAGCTTGGCCCAGGCGATGTCGCGAAGCGCATCTATCGCGGGGTCTTCTGGTCCGTTTGGCCGGTGCCGGCCGCGGCCTTGGTCGCGGCGGACTCTTCCAGCCCCGAAGCGATCTTCTCGTGCAGAGTCTTTTCCTGATCGGGCTCGGGCTCCAGCGACAGGGCCTGCTCCCACTGATATTTCGCTTCGAGGGTGCGGCCCACGCGCCAATAGGCGTCGCCCAGATGATCGTTGATGATCGGATCGTCCGGCCGGAGCTCGACCGCGCGCTCCAGATGCTCGACCGCCGCCGGCATATTGCCGAGCCGGTAATAGGCCCAGCCAAGGCTGTCGACGTAGTAGCCGTCATCGGGCTTCAGCTGCACGGCCTGGCGGATGTATTCCATGGCCTGTTTCAGGTTCATGCCCTGATCGACCCAGGAATAGC
>NZ_LPWD01000447.1 GCF_001723295.1 Methyloceanibacter marginalis | reverse complement strand
CTGGAGCGCGCGGTCGAGCACATAGGCCGCCATGGCGCGGGTCTCGGCCTTCGCCACCTCGTCCTCGCCCATGAGGACCGGCTTGATGAGCTCCAGATACCAGTCGCAGTAGATGTGCCAGATGAAGTGATAGATGGCTCCCGCCGCATCGTTGAAACGGAAGGCTCCAGGGCCTCGGTGACGGCGGCCGTGGCGCGCTCGGCCTCGCCCGCGATCCAGCGATTGACGGTTGTTTGCGCGCTCGCCGGATCGAAATCGGCGCGCGGCACGCAGTCATTCATCATGGCGAAGCGCGAGGCGTTCCACAGCTTGGTCGCGAAATTGCGATAGCCCTCGACGCGGGCGCCGGCGAGCTTGATGTCTCGGCCCTGCGCGGCCATGGCCGCCAGGGTGAAGCGCAAGGCATCGGCGCCATAAGTGTCGATCAGCTCCAGGGGATCGATGACGTTCCCCTTCGACTTCGACATCTTCTGGCCCTTCTCGTCGCGGACCAGCGCGTGGATGTAGACGTCGCGGAACGGCACCTCATCCATAAAGTGCATGCCCATCATCATCATGCGGGCGATCCAGAAGAAGATGATGTCGAAGCCGGTGACGAGCACGTCGGTCGGGTAATAGCGCGCGAGCTCGGGCGTCTTGTCCGGCCAGCCCAGCGTGGAGAACGGCCACAGCGCGGAGGAGAACCAGGTGTCGAGCACGTCCTCGTCGCGCTTCAGCGTCTCGTCCTTGCCGTAATGCTGTTTGGCTTGCGCCTTGGCGTCCGCCTCGGTCTCGGCCACGAAGACCGTGCCGTCGGGCCCATACCAAGCGGGAATGCGGTGGCCCCACCAGAGCTGGCGCGAGATGCACCAAGGCTGGATGTTCTCCATCCAGTGGAAATACGTGTTCTCCCAAGTCTTGGGCACGAAGGTGGTGCGGCCGCGCTTGACCGCCTCGATGGCGGGCTTGGCCAGGGTCGCGGCATCGACGTACCACTGGTCGGTGAGATAGGGCTCGATGACGGCGCCGGAGCGGTCGCCATGGGGCACGGAGTGGACGTAGTCCTCGATCTTCTCCAGGAGGCCCTCCGACTCCAGGCGATCGACAATCATCTTGCGTGCGGCGAAGCGGAACACGCCGTTGAATTCGAGAATCGTTGCATGGAGTTGGGGCGTCAGCTCCACCCCTTGCGTGAACTCGGGGTTCGGATGCAGCAGCAATTGCGCATCCTGGCTCAGCACATTGATCATGGGCAGGCCATGACGCTTGCCGACCTCGAAGTCGTTGAAGTCGTGGGCAGGCGTGATCTTCACCGCGCCGGACCCTTTTTCCGGGTCGGAGTATTCGTCGGCAATGATGGGAATGCGCCGGCCGACGATGGGCAGGACGACGTTCTTGCCGACAAGGGCCTTGTAGCGCTCGTCGCCCGGATGCACGGCGACGGCCGTGTCGCCCAGCATGGTCTCCGGCCGGGTGGTGGCGACCACGATGAAGGTCGAGGGGTCTTCCGGATCGAAGGCGACGCCCTCGATGGGATAGCGCAGATGCCACAGATGTCCGCTGGTCTCGATCTGCTCGACTTCGAGATCGGAGATGGCGGTGAGCAGCTCGGGATCCCAGTTGACGAGGCGCTTGTCCTTGTAGATGAGGCCGGCGCGGTGCAGCTCGACGAAGACCTTGTGCACCGCCTTCGATAACCCGTCGTCCATGGTGAAGCGCAAGCGCGACCAATCGCAGGAGCAGCCGAGCCGCTTCAACTGACCGACGATGGTGTTACCGGACTCTTCTTTCCACTGCCAGATGCGCTTGATGAACTTCTCGCGGCCGAGCGCGCGGCGGTTCGGCTCCTGCCGCTCCATCAATTGGCGCTCGACGACCATCTGCGTGGCGATGCCCGCATGGTCGGTGCCGGGCTGCCACAGCACGTCGCGGCCGCGCATGCGCTCGAAGCGCACCAGCACGTCTTGCAGCGTGTTGTTGAGCGCATGGCCCATATGGAGCGAGCCGGTGACGTTCGGCGGCGGGATGACGATGGCGAACGGGCGCGCGCCCTCGCGATCGCCGCGGCCGGCGG
>NZ_LPWD01000446.1 GCF_001723295.1 Methyloceanibacter marginalis | reverse complement strand
GCGAGAAGGCGCGCCTCTTTAGTGATTGAGATTGATCATCCGCTCGACGGCGGCGCGCGCACGCTCGGCAACGGCCGGATCGACGGTGACCTCTTCTTTCATGAGACGAGGCTGTCCAAGATCTTCGGCAGCGTGATTCGCTTCATATGCGGGCAGAGGTTGCACGGCCGCACGAACTGACGTTCGGCGCCTCGACTGCGACGTTGTCGCTCATCGAACACTCCGTCACCAGCAACACCTTGGAAGGCTGGTTGTCTTCGACCCACTTAATCATGCCCGAGGTCGAGCCGGTGAAGTCGGCTTCGCCGATCACATCGGGCGGACACTCCGGATGCGCGATGATCTTCACACCGGGATCGGCCTCGCGATAGGCGCGCAGCTCTTCCGCCGTGAAGCGCTCATGCACCTCGCAATGGCCCTTCCAGGTGATGATCTCGACGTCGGTCTGCGTCTGCACCCATTTCGCCAAGAACTCGTCGGGAATCATGATCACGCGCTTGGTACCGAGCGACTCGACCACGCGCACGGCGTTGGACGACGTGCAGCAAATATCGGATTCCGCTTTCACGTCGGCCGAGGTGTTGACGTAGGTGACCACCGGTACGCCGGGATAGGCTTCACGCAGGGCGCGCACATCCTCGCCGGTGATCGACGCCGCAAGCGAACAGCCCGCACGGCTATCGGGGATCAGCACCGTCTTGTCGGGGTTCAGCAGCTTCGAGGTCTCGGCCATGAAATGTACGCCGCATTGCACGATCACCTCGCGTCGGCCTTGGAGGCCTCGCGCGCAAGCTGAAGCGAGTCGCCGACGACATCGGCGACGCAATGGAAGATCTCTGGCGTCATGTAGTTATGCGCCAGCACGACCGCGTTCCGCGCCCGCTTGAGATCGTTGATGGCCTTGATATAGGGCGCGAAGCCGGGCCACTCGATCGGCGGGATCACGCGTGACACACGCTCATAAAGATGAGCGGTCTCGCGCGCCACTTCGGGCGTATAGGCGAGATCGGGCAGAAGAGAGGGCGGCAGCACGGCCTGTGCCTTCGCTTCCCATTCGGGGCTCCCGGTCTGAACTGTCGCCATGGATTCACGGTCTCCTTGTGGATATATACTCATAATGAGTATATATGGGGTCTAAAAAGGTCCGGCGCAAGGCCGGCCCACTCCCTATCCTCACATAGAGTATAGGCGGTTGGTGCGGTGCATCAAGACCCCTGACATCAAGGATTGCCAACGGGTAGGGGGAAAATCGGACGCAAAACGTAAGAACGCGACTCGAGACCGGGCAATTCGTGGTGGCCCTGCCTGCGTTCGGGGACTAACCTAATCGCCGAGAGCGGGGTTTAGCGGGATGCGTGGACAGTCACTAGTCGCGATCCTTGGGGCGGCAGGTGTTTTCGTCCTTGCCGTGATACTGGGCGTCTTGTCCATGGGGGGCGAGCAACCGGAAACTGCGGCCCCCGGTATCGAAATCAAGATCGACGACAACCCAGCCGCGCTCGCAGCCAGCGAGGCCCAGGAGGCCGAATCGGTCGCGATGCTGCCCGGTGCTGCGGACGAAGCCGTCCAAGAAGAGGCAGAAGAGGCGATGGCGGAGCCTGCGGTTCCGCAGGAGCTCCTCATCACCGAGACGATCCGCGAGAAGCTCAGCGATCCTGTCCTGCGGCAAGGCGCGCATCCGGACGACATTGCCGCGGTCGAGGCCTTTTACACCGCCCATAGCGGCCCCGCGCTCTGGCTTACAAGCGCCGGCATCTCGCCGGGAGGCCAAGCCGTTCTCGGCGAGATGGGCAGGGCAGGGGAATGGGGCCTCGATCCGAGCCTCTTCCGGGTGCCCCGGCGAGCTACCAGCCCACCCTGACGGACGACCAGGCGGCGACCGAGATCGCGATCTCCCTGGCGATCCTGAAATATGCACGCGCCGCTCGCGGCGGGCTTGTCGAGCCCAGCGCGCTGAGCAAGATTTACGACCAGAGTCCAACGGTCCGCCCGCCGGAGACGGTGCTGACCGAGATTTCCACCGCCTCGGCGCCGGACACCTATCTGGCGGATCTGCATCCCAAGCATGAGCAGTTCACACGGCTGCGTCAGGCGCTGCTCAAAGCGCAGACGGAAGCGGACAAGGAACGCCTTAAGGTCAACATGGATCGCTGGCGCTGGATGCCCGAGACACTTGGCGAGACTTATGTGTGGCTCAACATCCCCGAATTCATGCTCCATGTGGTCAAGGACGGTAAGACGGCCGAGTCCGAGAAGATCGTCGTCGGTAGTCCCAGCAGCCCGACGCCGGTGCTCTCGGCGGATATGACGGAGATTGTGTTCAATCCCGAACGCGTCGTGCCCCTGTCGGTGATCCGCAGGGACGTCCTGCCGAAGTTGCGAGAAAGCGGCGGCTTGTTCGGTGGCGGCGCCACCTCGATCCTCGAACAGTACCAACTGACCGTCAATAACCGGGGCAGGGCGATCGACCCGAGCAAGATCGATTGGGACACGGTCGACCTCTCCAAGCTGACCTTCGTACAGGCCCCAGGCCCCACCAACATTTTGGGCAAGGTCCAATTCCTCTACCCGAATGACCGGGACATCTATCTGCACGACACGATCATCCGCTCGCAGTTGACCCGTGCCGTCCGTGCCGAGGGGCAAAGCGAGCCGCGCGTGCCAATCCTGAGAAGCTTGCGGGCGTGCTCTTGGCCGAGAGCAATGGGTGGAGCACGGCGAAGGCCGGTCAGGCTGCGGCCGGCGGCAAGAGGACTGCGGTCAAGCTCGACAAGCCTATCCCCGTGCACATGACCTATTTCACCGTCCTGGTGGACGACCAGGGAGAGGTGAAGACCTTCGGCGATGTCTACAAGCTCGACGAGATCGAGGAGCCTGACGATGCGGCTGCCGTGTCGCCTCCCGTGGCGGGGTCGGCGCCGATCCCGGCCCGCAAGCCAGGGAACGGAAGCCTCGCCGCCGCGCCCTAAGGACAGGTTTTTTCGCTTACGGGTCGTGATCGAGCTTGCCGCCGGCGGGCAGCGTATGCGACCGCATGCCCAGATAGATCACCAAGCAACCGAGCAACAATCCCCCGGCGATGGCCGGTGCGCGCCAATCGCCGGTCGAGACCCGCACAGCGATCAGCACGACACAGACGATCACCCCAAGCGCGGGCACGAACCGGGGGATCTCGAATTTCCCCGGCTCCTCGCTCTTGCGCCCTTTGAGCACGAACAGCGAGCCGTTCACCACCGCGAACACGCTGAGCAGCAGCAAGACGGTGGCGGAGGCGAGCTCGGAGATCGTGCCCGCCAGAGCCAGCGGCACCAGAATGAGGAATAGGACCAGGATGGCGATATGCGGCGTCCGGCGGTCGCTATGGACCCGGCCGAAGAACGCCGGCAACAGCCCTTGCCGTCCCATGCCGTAGAGCAAACGCGAGGCGGTGACGAAGTTCACAAGGCCGGTATTGGCGACGGCGAACAGCGTGATCCCGGTGAACAGGATGGGCGGGATGATGGGCGCGGCGCGCGACACGACTTCGGTTATTGGCCCTGGAGCCGTGCCAAGCTCCTGCCACGGCACGACCGAGACGGCGGTGATCGCCACGGCGATATAAAGGATCGCCGCCGCCACCATGGCGGTGATCAGCCCGAGCGGAATCGTGCGCTGCGGGTCGCGCACCTCCTCCGCCACGTTGTACATGTCCTCGAAGCCGATAAAGGCGAAGAAGGCGAGCACAGCGCCTTGCATGACGATCAGGATGACATGGTCGTCGCCCGGTGCCGCGGGCGTTTCGAAATAATCGACGGAGCCCCAGTAAGAAAAGCCGACTGCCACCACGAGAATGAGGCCGGAGGCCTCGACGATGGTGCAAAGCACGTTGACCCACATGGATTCGCGGATGCCGCGGAACACGATGCCGGCCATGATCAGCAGGAAGCCCAATGCCAACCATGCCACCGGCAGCCCGTCGAGCCCGACGAGTTCTATGAGGTTGGCGGCGAACACCCGGCTCTGGGTGGCGATCGAGGTAAGCCCCGAGCAGACCAGCGCCAGTCCGACCATGAAGCTGAGCAGGGGAAAGCCGTAAGCGCGCTGGGTCACGTAAGCGGCGCCCGCGGCGCGCGGGTAGCGCGAGCCGAGTGAAGCATAGGAGAGTGCGGTGAGGAGCGCGGCGACCAAGGCCACGACGAAAGCGAGCCACACGGCATTGCCCACCTGGCCCGCCGCCTTTCCCATCAGCCCGTAGACGCCGGCGCCCAGCATGCTGCCGAGGCCGTAGAGCGCCATCTGCGTCGGCCCGATCGAGCGATGAAGCGTCGGTTCGTCCCCCGATTGCGCTGCCGCCTCAGCCTTTCCCTGATTGGCCATGTGTTCCCCCTCGGTTGCCCTTGGTTCGGCTCTACCACGGCTCGACGTTTCGTGCCTTGCAAAAGCCACGCTTTGCGCCTATGTGATGCTCATCGACATTTGGCCGGACCATGTGGCCGCGCGCTATGGCGCACGATCAGACCCCTCCCAAACATCGACACATCTCGTTCTAGACCGCGCATCCCGCGCGGGCTCGAGCACTACTGTACCGACTTAAACGAAAGGACTAACCCGATGATTGCGGGCACTGTGAAATTCTACAATTCCCAAAGGGGCTTTGGCTTCGTGCAGCCCGACGACGGCAGCAAGGACGTTTTCGTCCACGCCACTGCGCTTGAGCGCGCCGGCATGTCTGACCTGGCCGAAGGCCAGAAGGTGGAGTTCGACACCGAGGTCGACAGCCGCAGCGGCAAGACCGCTGTTGCCACCATCAGGGCTGCGTAGTCCTTAAAGGACAACGCCAGTCTTAACGAAATTAGAGCCGCCCCTTCGGGGGCGGCTTGTTAGTTTGGGGAGGAGGATTCGCCCTTAGGCGGCCTTCGTGCGCTTCGCGCGCTTTGCTTTCGGCGCGCTCTTGTGAGGGAAGTCCTCGCGCTCATAGAGGCGCCGGATGCCGCGGCTGTCGAACCGCGCTTCCTCGACCTCAAGATAGGTGCCGAGCAGGCACTCAGGCGGCAAATCCTCAATCGCGTAGCGGACGGCCTCGGCCGCGTCGTCGAACCGCTTGTAACGAATGCCATGCGCCTTGGCTTTCCAGCTTCTGGCCGGAAAAAGCTCAGCAGATGCAGTGAAATCGATTGTCGTCATGGACTGTAACCTTCGTTTAAACCAAAAATATTGGGAAATATTCTATCGAGGCTTAGACCAGCCTCAGAGCATATATAGAGATTTTCGATGACAAAAACTAGGTGCATGGGTGCGTTGAATTGTCTTTCCAGGCTTTCTGAGTTTCCTTGGAGCCGAAATATCTAATTGCGACTAATGCGGAGCTGCCAGTTGAAGGACCGAACGGCTTCGGAGGCTAGGCGCGGAACGGCATCATCTGCGGGAGATCGCAGGCCTAGCTCTTCAGGCGATAGCCTGTCTTGAAGATCCACCAGACCGCGCCGAGGCAGATGGCGAGAAACAGCCCGATCATGACGAGGCTGACCTCGATGCTCACATCGGAAGTGCCGTAGAAGCTCCAGCGGAACCCGCTCACCAGATAGACGACCGGGTTGAACAGGGACACGGTCTGCCAAACCGGCGGCAGGACGTTGAGCGAGTAGAACGTGCCCCCGAGGAAGGTGAGCGGCGTGATGATGAGAAGCGGTACGAGCTGAAGCTGCTCGAAGCCGTCGGCCCAAATGCCGATAACGAAGCCGAGCAGGCTAAAGGTGACGGCGGTGAGAACGAGAAATCCTGCCATCCATACGGGATGATCGATCTGAAGCGGCACGAACAGGGCCGCGGTGGCAAGGATGATCAATCCAAGAATGATCGACTTGGTGGCCGCCGCGCCCACATAGCCGACCACGATCTCCACGGGTGAGATCGGCGCCGAGAGATGCTCGTAAATCGTGCCGGTGAAGCGTGGGAAATAAATGCCGAACGAAGCGTTGGCCACGCTTTGGGTGAGCAGCGTCAGCATGATGAGCCCGGGCACGATGAAGGCGCCGTAGGGCACGCCTTCGATCTCGGTGATGCGCGAGCCGATGGCCGCGCCGAACACCACGAAATAGAGTGAGGTGGCGATGACCGGCGACACCAGGCTTTGCAGGAAGGTGCGGCCCCAGCGCGCCATCTCGAATTTGTAGATCGATATGATTGCCGGCAGGTTCATCGGTCGCGCCTCACCAGATCCACAAAGATGTCCTCGAGCGAACTTTGAGAGGTATCGAGGTCCTTGAAGCGGATGCCGGCCTGCGAGAGGTCCGTCAGGAGATGAGTGATGCCGGTGCGCGGTCCCTGACTGTCATAGGTGTAGACGAGCTCGCTGCCGCCGTTGCCAAGCTTCAGGTCGTGACTGCCGAGCTCGGCTGGAATCGTGTCGATCGCTTCGTGGAGCTGAAGCGTTAGCTGCTTCTGGCCGAGCTTGTGCATCAGCTCGTGCTTGTCCTCCACCAGGATCAGCTCCCCCTTGTTGATGACGCCGATCCGGTCGGCCATGTCCTCGGCCTCGCGGATATAGTGCGTCGTCAAGATGATGGTCACGCCGGAATCGCGCAGATCCCGTACGACCTGCCACATCTCCTTGCGCAGCTCCACGTCGACGCCCGCCGTAGGCTCGTCGAGGAACAGGATAGAGGGCTCGTGCGACAGGGCCTTGGCGATGAGAACGCGCCGCTTCATGCCGCCCGATAGCGTCATGAGCTTGGAGTCCTTCTTGTCCCACAGCGTCAGATCTTTGAGAATCTTCTCGATATAGACCGGGTTCGGCCACTTGCCGAACAGCCCGCGGCTGAAGGACACCGTGGTCCAAACCGTCTCGAACATGTCGGCGGTAAGCTCTTGCGGCACCAGCCCGATCATGGAGCGCGCCGCGCGGTAGCCCGTGACGATGTCGTGGCCGCCGACCGTCACCGAGCCGGAGCTCGGCGTGACAATGCCGCAGATGATGCTGATGAGCGTGGTCTTGCCTGCGCCGTTCGGCCCGAGCAGCGCGAAGATCTCACCTTTGTTGATGTCGAGATTGATGTCCTTGAGCGCGGACAAACCCGTGCCGTAGGTTTTCGACAGGTCTTTGACGGAGATGATGGGCGGCATGGGTGCGGTAGGGCGTAGCGCTATTCGGACTATGGGCGCTACCCGAAAATGCAAGTACGAGCAACCTGTCGCGGTTGGCCGGCAGGGACAGGAACGAAAATGTGATGCCGTACGTTTCTACGTCGCCGCGGAGCAGAACGCGCGGCGCAATTAGAACACAATCTCTCCCAAGGAGGACCACAATGAAGCATCTTCTGACTTGCACTGCGGTGGCGCTCGTTTTGGGTCTCGCCCCTGCGATTGCCGCGGACGACTCTGCGGACAAGAACATCACCGGTGCTGACACCTCGACCGGCGCCAAGCAGCAAAGCTCGGCTCCCGAGTCGTCCGATGCGGCCGACAAGGCAGCTGAAAAGGACTCGATGGACGATGTCACCGGTTCCGACGATTCGACGGCCGCCAAGGAGCAGAGCTCGGCGCCGGAGGATTCCTCGGCTGCAACCGACAAGCCCAACCCGACGGTTGGCGCTGACAGCGGCAGCGACAGCGATACCAAGACCAACTAGGTCTGCTTAAAGCCGGGGCTCTCGTTTCGAGAGTTCCGGCTGTCAGCCTTCCTGGTCCGATTCCAGCTGGAAGTGATCGACCACGCTCGGCTGGATCACCTTCGCATGAAGGGTCAGTAAAACGAGCTTGGCATCTAAACTCATGCCATGGCTGAGCGCCGCTTCGATGCGCTGTTCGACCGCTTCGGTGAGCGGGAGTCCGTTGGCGCCGGCAAAAGCGTCTGCCCCGATCATGCAATAAGCGATGATCTCCGCCGCGGCGCGGCTTTCTTCCGCGCTGGGGTCGTGGCCGTGGGCCCGGTCGATCAGGAGCCGCATAGCGGTGAGCTTCACCGCCTCGGGCACCAGACTGGGATGGAGGTCGACGGCCCGCAAGTCCGCATCGAACACGCGCAACACGGCGGAGCGGCCGAAAAATCCGAAAAAACCAAGGGAAAGCGCGGGCTTCACGGGCTTTGTGCGGTTATCCGTAACACTGCCCCGTCACCAGCGTCGGTGAGCGCGTAGACGGCGCCGTCGAGGCCTTGCTCCACGTCGCGGATGCGCGCGCCCATGGGAATGCGCTCTTCACCCGTCACGGTCTCCCCGTCGAGTGTAAGGCGAATAATTGCCTGCGATGAGAGCCCGCCGATCAACAGGTTGTCCTTCCAGGGGGGAATGGTGTCGGCGGTCCACCCGGGATAGCCTCGGCGGTGTAGAAGGTGATGCCGGACGGCGAGATCACCGGCGTCCAATGACGCACGGCATCGGCGAACTCCGGATGGGTCGGCGGATTGGGAATGTCTTTGCCGTCATAATGCTTACCCCAACTCACGACCGGCCAGCCGTAATTCAGGCCGGGAGCGGGGATATTGAGCTCGTCGCCGCCCTTGGGCCCGAATTCAAGCGCCCAGAGCTTGCCGGTTTTGGGATGAATGGCCGCGCTCTCGACATTGCGGTGGCCGTAGGACCAAATCTCCGGCTGTGCATCCTTCTGGCCTATAAAGGGATTGTCCGGCGGTACCGAGCCGTCCGGATTGATCCGCACGATCTTGCCGAGATGACTGGTGAGGTCCTGCGCAGGCTCGAACTTGAAGCGTTCGCCAAGTGTGATGAAGAGCTTGCCGTCCGGGGTGAAGGCAAGCCGGCCGCCGAAATGATTGCCGCCGGAGACCTTCGGCGTCTGCCGAAAGATGACCTTCACGTCCTCCACGGCGTTCTCGGTAAGCCGTCCACGCGCCACCGCGGTGCCGGCGCCGTCGTCGCCGGGCTCCGAATAGGAGAGATAGACCAGCTTGTTCTCGGCGAAATTCGGATCGAGCGCCACGTCGAGCAGGCCGCCTTGCCCCTCGGCCACGACCTTTGGCACCCCGGACAGGGGGTCCGTCAACGTGCCGTCCGCGCTCACGATGCGCAGATCCCCGGCGCGTTCGGTCACGAGCAAGCGGCCATCGGGGAGAAACGCCATGCCCCAGGGATGATCGAGGCCCTCGGCGAGGGTCTTCACCTTGATGGTTCCCGTCTCGGTGTCGATGGTACGTTCCTCGGCATGGCCCGCCGCGGAAAGAAATGCGACAGAGGCCGCAATGAGCGCAAAGGCACCGCGCCGCGCCCAGCACAAACGGTTCGATGGCTGCCAGGTCATGATCATACCTTGTCCAATGTCGGTTGCAGGCTCGGCGAGTTCAAGGCGCTTCCCTCACCCGCGGCCCGCCTTAACCCGCAAGCCGGGGGCCGGACGCTCCAGGACCACCTCGCGGCGGAAACGGTAAAGCCGGGCAGGGCGCCCGCCGGTCTCCGTCGAGACGTTGCCGGTGGGCTCCACCAGCCCGCCTTTCTCCACGAGCCGCCGGAAATTCTGCTTGTGTAACAATGTGCCCGAGATTGCCTCCACGGTCTTTTGCAAATCATAAAGCGTGAATTCGGGCGGCAGGAGTTCGAACACTAAGGGCCGGTATTTCAGCTTCCCCCGCAAGCGCCCCATGGCGGTCGCCAGGATGCGCCGGTGGTCGAGCGCCATGGGTCTGCCAAGCTCGGGCGGTTCGTCCCATTGGCTTGCCGCCGAGCGCCCGTCGCGCTTTGCCTCGTCGACGAGCCCGGCCTCGTACAGCAGCTCATACCGCTCCAGCACTTTCTCCTCGTCCCAGCCCCCGCCCAATACCGAAGCCGATCTTGAGGCGCTCGGGGCGCCGCAAGCGCGCGCGGACTCGTTGGGTCTCGGGGGGCGCTCGGCCCACTCCTTCAGGCGCGGCTCGATCTCCTCCGTAAGAATCTCGGGCTTACCGTCCCGCCAATCCTCCCAAGGGAAGTAGGCGTACCAAGGCGACCAATGCGCACCCATCATTTCCTCGGTCGCGCCGCGTGAGAGCGCGAGATAGCCGACCGAGAGCGTATGCGCGCCGCCTGGCTCCGCATGCCGCCCGCGGTCGCCGAACGTGTAGAGCTGCTCCACGTAGCCTAGCTCGATTCCGGTCTGGCGTTTCACCCACTCGCGCAAGCCGATCTCGAGGGTACGGTGCGCGCGCGGCGCGAATGGACCAAAAGGCAGTGCATCCCAGGTGCCCGGCCCGGCAGTTCCGGGCCGGGCCACCAGGATATGCGGCTGCTGATCGCGCACCATGACAATGGCCGCGTTCAGGCCGAGCTCGATCTGGGGGTCGTTGGTAGACGGTTGCGCGGCGGCCGCGTTATTGCCCGGAGCGCCGATCATGGCTTCGCCGCGGGCCGGGCGGGAAGCGAGAAGACCAGGCCTTGTTCGGCGAACTGACCGCGCCCGATATGCTCCACGGCAGCGCTC